>JAJPXW010000208.1 GCA_021205255.1 Burkholderiales bacterium | reverse complement strand
TTCTTCACTAGGTCGACTTGATCCCAAGTCATATAACGTACCGCTTGTGATCGAGCAGCGGTAGCAATAGAAACGACAATAGCAATTCTGGAGCGGGAAGGAAATGCTCTCCCACTGAGCTATGCTTTTATGAATGAAGGAATTTGTGAGTGATGTAAAGCACCCATATTTGCTTTAGGAACTGAAGGCTTTCTTCCTGAGGTTAAGACTTCAAGTTCTGGTCCAAAAGGCGACTTGAGATCCTTTACCTTTTCCATCCTTATAGCTTCCCGAAAAGTATGCTTAATTAAGGTTTTTACTTTTCTTTCTAAAACAGGTGAATGCTTGAAAACCTCATTGAGGATCTTTGCTACGTGAGAAGCAGTAACGGACTTAAGAGGGGTATCGCCGATCAATGGATAGATATACTTTTTGGCAAGCTCCCTCATTTTTCTTTTTGCCTTACCTTTTTCCTTCCATTGCCATGGATCAGTTTCGATAAATTCTTCAGCTGCAATCTTGAAAGTATATTGATTTGCTATAGCGTCTTCTTTCTGTTGTTCTTTAACTCTTTTAGCTTATTCAATCTCATTTTTCCACTTATCCAATGGATCAAGACCCTTATCTATTAGAGATCGAATTTCCAAAGCCTGGATGCGGGCTTCAGAGAGTGAAAGACTTCTTGGAAGAGCAATGGTTCTTTGCTTCCCCTGGTTAGTTAGATATTTAACAAAAAAGGAGATCCCATGTGGACTCGCTCTGTGCATGTTGAAACTTTGGCATTCTGCATAAAGTCCTGTTACTCCTCCAACGTTTAACCTTTTTTACCCGACTTAGCAGCTTTGATGATTTCCTGCCAAGTCAACGGCTTCACGATTTGACCCATTCGATTCCTCCTGCTGGCAATGCCGATTCTTATTGAGCGGGGAGATTTTGAACTTACCCCACCTGTTTTTTTAAGTTACCCCACATCTTACCCTACTTAAAAAAGTTGCTCTGTGTAAAAATAAGTCGTTTCTCAATGGAATG
The DNA here is from genome assembly GCA_021205255.1 of Burkholderiales bacterium. Taxonomy (GTDB): domain Bacteria; phylum Pseudomonadota; class Gammaproteobacteria; order Burkholderiales; family Burkholderiaceae_F; genus JAJPXW01. Next base: position 8,248 of record JAJPXW010000208.1, on the reverse strand, counting down.
TTTTGAATCGTTTTGATGCATCTTTATGAGTTAACATATTGATGGAAAAAGAAAAATCTGAATGACTTTGAAATCATTCAGACTGCATTGAAACTTAATTTGGTGCGAATGGACGGACTCGAACCGTCACGTCGAAGACACTAGAACCTAAATCTAGCGCGTCTACCAATTTCGCCACATTCGCAAGGAAACCTAATTTTATAGAAACTTGTTCAAATTACAACACCTTTGGATTAGTTTTTTCAAAATTAGTTGAAGTATTTACTCTAAGGAATCCTCCATTGAGGAAACTACAATCCACACGTAATGTATTAAGGATGCAAAAATGGAAAATGATAGTCTCGATGCACGTTTACTACATAGATTTCTGAAATACACCTCCTTCGATACCCAATCAGATAGCAGCAGTTCAACTTATCCTTCAACTGCCAAACAACTCGCTTTATTGAATTGGCTTGTCGATGAACTAAAAAGCTTAGGTGTTTCGGATGCTCACCTTAGTACCAGCGGTGTGGTCTATGGTCATATTCCAGCAAGTAAAGGCTACGAGGATTGCCTTCCAATTGGTTTCCTTGCTCATGTTGATACATCCCCAGATGCAATCGGGAAAGACATAAGACCGCAAATCATTCAGTATCAGGGCGGTGATGTAGTTCTTAATAAAGAAAAAGGCATTGTGTTTCCTGCCGAAATCTTCAAAGAAATAGACCACTATGTTGGTCAGGATATTGTTTTCACGGATGGAACAACGTTGCTAGGAGCAGATGACAAGGCGGGGGTTGCAGAAATAATGGGGATGGTCGACTATCTTCACCGGAATCCCCATACTCCTCATGCAAAAATTTGCATTGCGTTTACCCCTGATGAAGAAATAGCCAAGAGTATTGTGAATTTCAGTATTGAGGAGTTCGGTGCAAAGTATGCCTATACTTTCGATGGAGATGAAATAGGCAACTTGGAAGGTGAGAACTTCAATGCCGCAAGTGCAACACTAACCATTTACGGCGTCCAGGTACACCCAGGAAAAGCCAAAGATAAAATGGTCAATGCAATCAGGATTGCATCTGAATTTGTATCTTTTCTTCCATGGGACCAAGCACCGGAAACTACGGAAAATAAACAAGGTTTCTTCCATCCAAACTCTATAGGTGGCACCGTTGCAAAAGCTCAGCTCCATATACTGATTCGTGACCATGACGAAGAAAATTTCGAAAGAAGAAAACAATTTTTATTAGGAGCAGTCAAAGAATTCCAATTCAAACACCCAAGAGCTAAATTTGAACTTGACATCCAAAATCGATACTTCAACATGAAGAAGGTTTTAGATAAAGTTCCAAAAGTTATGGAGCTTGCTAGACAAGCCTATCGGGAAGCGGGAGTTGAACCGAGAGACGTTCCAATTCGTGGAGGTACAGACGGAGCGCTTTTGGCAGAAAAGGGTCTTCCCACACCTAATATTTTCTCTGGCGGGATGAACTACCATGGAATTTATGAATACTTGCCAGTCAATTCGATGGAGAAGGCTCGTGACATCGCAGTCAATCTCGTTAAGCTTTCAGCTTTTGTAAAATCCTTGGCGTAATACTTTTAAATATTCAGATTATTGTAGCCATTCAGTTCTACAGCATTTTCTCAATTCGAAACAAAAGCCATTTGCTGGATCAAAATTTGATTCGCAAGTGGCTTTGCATTAACGAGAAGCACGAGGGTCAGCTTAGTTTTCTCATGTATTAATCCCATTCCACCTAAGCGATTTAAAGAGAGAAATTACATAAATAAACGCTTAGGAAGGTAGCAACTCCTTGTGCTTTGTTCTAAGTCCTTTCTTTTTAGATCTTGCGTTTTTAACTTCCATTTTCTTAGTAATAATCGATGCGGCTGTACCAGCAACAAAAATAAATGCCATGCCGAGAAGTGCAGAACCAGGAAGGCTTTCCTTAAAGATAAAGTAACTAATTAACTCAGCAAAAGGAATGGTTGCAAACTGAAAGCATGCGGTCAACATCATATTTCCGTATGCATAGGCCTTAGTCAGGCAAATTTGGCCAATAACTGCGCATACTCCTACACCTATCAAACCTATCCAGGATCTCCAGTCATTGTGGAAAGAAAGTCCTCCCTCAAACAGAAGAGCGCCGATTAGCCCCCATACCGTGCCTACAAGAGAAAAATAGAAAACGATTCTCCAGGAGGGTTCTTTCATTGCACCAAGTTCTTTGATTTGAAAAAAGATAATTGGTCCTAAAGCGCCTGAGCACAGTCCTAGGAAAGCCCAGGGGAGTTGTTCATTACTCACCGAAGGCTGCAACACTAAACATACGCCAATAAATCCGCAAACAATTGCCAATCCAAGAAACCAAGGGGCCTTTTCTTTTTTCCATAAGGCAATGACAATTAAGACACAGGCAACAAAAAGAGGAGAGGTATAGTTAAGAGTGGTTGCTGTGCCTAACGGGAGATGCGCCAATGTAGCAAACCACATCGTAAAAGAAAGAGTACCCAGGATCGATCTTTTAAGATTGCCTTTCAAATGGCTAGTTCTAATACTCATTCCAGCTATTTGCATCATTGTAAAAACAACGATAAGACCGATTAAGGAACGGTAAAAAACAATCTCGAATGTACCTGCATCACTCGAACTAAATTTTACGAAGGCACTCATCACGGCAAAAAAGAATGCCGCTACAAGCATCCAAAGAGATTGAAGCATTTAATTTATTGGCATCTTTGTCATTTAATTAAATGACATTTTAGGCTTTGAGCCTAATTGAAGATTTGACGATGAGAATCAACCGAAAATCATCTGGTCTCGCGGAAAAGGTTAGCTAATTTCAAAAAGTTTTAGATGAAGCCCGTAAAAGAGGAAATTAGGAACAATTGACTTTTTAGACAAACGCTATTTTCTTCAACTAGAGAAGTTTATAATGCATTTCTCTAAAATTTTTAAGAAACACTCAAGACAATACGTCTTAAGCCTACGGAATCAACTGAATTCATCAATACGGAAACCAGCTGCTTGGTAAAATTCATGGAAGTTGATTTCAATCTTTATAGATATCCATAAAAACGGGAGGCAGTGCCTCCCATTTAGTCAATTGATAAGTTGGATTTTAGAGTAACCTTGATCTCCATTAGGCCTAGGACGTAGTAGCCGAAGATATTTTTCTTATCAGCGCCTTATGTCCTAGACCAAATTCCAGAAAACTTATTCGAAATACTCCGGTTTACTGGGCAGGAGTGTCGGACAGCTGAACAACCTCAGGGCCAGACGGCTTTTCCTCTTTTTCGGCTTGCTTTGAGAGCATGTAATTCAACTCTTTCTGTAAGAGGACAATACCGATGTAGCGGTTAATGACCTCGAGACAGAACTGGAGGAGTGCCCAATAGAGCTCTGAACGATGAAGCGGCATAGCATGCAAATCGACCTGTTTCATTAGATCGGTTTGATAGGAATTTAACTCAGCCAGATTCTCATCCGACAGTTTCAACACTCCTTCCTCAGAAGTGCAACCCGTTCTAATGCATTGGTCCAGCGTCGTCTGCAGGGACTGCAGCCTATCAAGTGCATTCAGTAGATTATCCTTCAGTTCTCCTTTAAAGACCGAGTGGGAATTAGCTATGTGCTGTTCTTCCTGATTTACCACGTTCCTGAGAAGATGGCAAACATCCTTAATGTTCGAGAAAGTACGATAGTAGTAGTTCCTCACGTCATAGTCAGCTTCGCTTCCAGCTCCTTGAACTATCATCAGATAATAGTGGCTACGTTCTTCTGCAATATCGTCAAGCAGCTGCTGCGCTTTGTCCTTATCCTCAGATAACGTTCCAAGATCTTCGTTAAGAAGGGCACGAGTAGCGTTAATAAAGATATCGACTGTTTTCTGAAGAGCGTCACCAATAGACTGGTTCAAGTTCTCCTTTAGCTGCTCTTTAGTCAGGTGTTGCGTAAGTGCCTTGAGTGCTCTAGATTCCTTCTTTCTACCAACGATATTTGTCTTAATTAGGATAAAGAGTAGGAAAAGACCAGCGATTATCATGAACACTTTTCCGAATATCAGGCAAAGCCATGCAACTATTGCACAGGCTGTAAAAGCCGTAAATGCAGTTAGGAACCAACCGCTGATCACAGCTAGCACGCCGGAAATACGGTAGACAGCGGACTCTCTATCCCAAGCTCCATCTGCTAAAGAGCTGCCCATTGCTACCATGAAAGTTACGTAAGTAGTAGATAGGGGCAGCTTCAAGGAAGTTGCAAGTGCAATCAGGATGCTAGCGACTACTAAGTTAACAGAGGCGCGAACCTGATCGAATGGTAGTGGAATTTCGCCTTTTTTCAAAGGAGGTCTTGTCCACCGTGAATCGATTCCTCTCAGTATGGACTTCGGCATTATCTGATTGAAGATCTTGTTCATGCTTAGAACAGATCTAACCATTAGTCTGCTAGGAAGTGAAGAGCCGAACTGTTCCTTATCACTGCGATCACTTGCGGACAAGTTAATTGAAGTCTGAACAACACGTTGGGCCTTTGGACTCCACCAAAGAGTGGCAACCATGATAAGACCCGAAAGTATCAGGTAAAGAGTTGGAGTCTGGACACTCTTTGCCAATCCAGTCATCATAAACGTAGCAGGGGTAAGGGCCTGATTAGCTTCAAAAGCGGCATCGGCCATTTCAGTACTCTGTAGAGCAGCGAATGGAACACCAACGAAATTCACCAGGTCGTTTCCAGCAAATGCGAAGGCAAGAGCAAATGTTCCAGCTAGGATCACCGTTCGCAACGCATTGAAATTGAAAAACGAAATGAGAAGCTGGAAAAATACGCTCAGTATTACAAATGAACAGATCAGAATCTCATAGGTATATGTGTTAATCCAAGTAATCATCTCCGGAGTCATGAAGGAGGAGCCTTTAGCGCCCTTAATGACCAGGAAGTACAAGATGGCTGTCAAGCAAAATCCAGCGTATACACCGCCTAGGTAGCGGTAGACATTCTTGTATTTAAAGGAAAAGATAAGTCTGACGATCCACTGGATTATCAAGCCGCAAGTAAAGGCGATTACAACTGACATCAATATACCGGTAATGATGGCTAAAGCCTTTTCGTTATTGATATAGGCACCTATTCCAGCCAAGCTGTCTGTTGTCTTGTAAAGCCTATAGGCTGCGGTCATGACAGAGCCACCGAGCAACTCGAATACGATGGAAACTGTCGTTGAAGTCGGCAACCCCAGCGAATTAAACGTATCGAGTAATAAAGTGTCTGTGATCATAACAGCAAAGAAAATCGTCATGATGTCGGCATAAGTAAACTTAGTTGGGTTGAATATGCCACTACGTGCGATTTCCATCATTCCACTAGAGAACGTGCATCCAAGTAACACGCCTAGTGCTGCCACCAACATTACCCTGTTGTAGGGAGCTGCCTTAGAGCCTAGAGCCGACCCCAAGAAGTTGACGGCATCGTTACTAACTCCAACAAACAAGTTGAAGGCAGCTAGCAACATCAAAAAAATCATTGTTCCATATAAGAAGGTATCCATATTTAGTTCTCCTTCAACTTATCCGCCACGAGTCTAGAAAGGGATTTTTACACCTTCGTTACAATTCTCCACTTTCGAGCACTCTTATAAGAAAGGAGTGCTCAAATATGTCGCATTTGTCCTTTCCGTCTTTTCTATCGATTTTTATGGTCAGACATATTTGTTTTTAGACCTTATAGAAATTGTTTATAGAGCTCTTGGAAGCAAAATTAAAATGGCTTTATTAGCTATTTGTCTGTTTCTCTGCTAAGGGTAGTGGTCCTCGTGCTCTATCTGTAAAGTCAGTTGTGGGGAACTTCTTTAATAAAGGCCCAAAGTAGAGAATCCCGCTGTTTGACACGCTTGTGAATTCAATTTCCACATCGGAACAACAAAAGTCCACCATCTGCGTACGATTTAAATTAGCTAAAAGGAATACCAAGAGCAAAGAAGTTCACTTTCTTTCTGCAAAGACCTCATTAGTATTTCCATTGGTTGCCATTGGATTTCTTTAATACCGTCAGACTTCCCAGCTCTGAAACCAACTTATTTCCCACCTCCTTTTTAGAATGATTCCAAATGACTTACGGGACAATTAGAATTTCTTCCCTTTTATATCTAGGCGGTTACTGTTCGCATTACCACTTGCGAAAGTTGAAAGATGATAAGTTATACAGTTAGAGGAACAATTCTGGCGTTAAGCGCTGCAATCTGTTGGGCCACGATGGGAGTTAGCGCTCAATACTTGCTTCATAGTTGTAATTTCACTGCCCTCGATTTGGTTTCAATCCGACTAGTAGCTGCGGGCTTTCTCCTTCTGACAGTACACCGCATGCTTGGTGGCACTGGACTACTAGAGCCATTTGCCAACCTAAGCAACTTCTTGCAGGTATTTGTCGCAGGGATAGCTATTTTCCTGTCGCAACTTACATTTATGCTTTCAATCAAAACATCCAATGCAGGTATAGCGACTATCGTTGTCACCACTTGTCCACTAATTTGTGCTATTTACCTGTCTTTTACGGAGCATCGTCCTTTTTCTGTCCAGGAGCTTTTAAGCTTTTTACTAGCTCTTTTAGGAGTTGTTTTGCTAGTCACAAAAGGAGATTTCTCTAGTCTTGATTTCTCCATTGCCGGAGTTGCCTGGGGATTATTAGCAGCTGTATTTACTGTTGCCTATTCCCTTCAACCAAGAAAAATAATCAGAAAAATTGGAGTTGCTCCGACTGTTAGCTGGGCGATGATTTTAGGAGGCATTGTTGCTTGCTTTTTCGATCCTCCCTGGACTCTTGATGTAATTTGGACTCCGCTATCAGCAGCGTCTTTTGCATGGATTGTGGTGGTCGGCACAGTTATTGCATTCTGGTGCTACATGGCTAGCATCAAATATATTTCCGCTGTTATTGTTGGACTGCTGGTATGCGTGGAACCAATCGGTGCCTATGCACTTTCCATCATCCTATTCCACATGCATGTGGGTGTCTACGAGTGCATCGGAATCGTTTTAATCTTGTCGAACGTCTTCATGCTTTCGATTCCTAATGAAAAATTCAAAGCTTTCTTCCAACGGAAGTCCGTCAAACTCTAATGGAGTTCATATTTGCACTGACTTAGGTGAATGGCGAAAGATGTTCCAAAATAGTGCACTCAACAGTAAAATTGCCTGCCTATTTAGAAGTTAATCGAATTTGGACAGTCTTGCATTAGAAAAATAGTCGTTAATGGAAAAAGAAGAAAAAAGTGATGTAGGCATTGCTTTCAAGCTCAGCCTTCCTGTACTCATTGGTTACGTACCTCTAGGTATCGTTTTTGGCTTTCTCTTCGTACAAGCAGGCGGCGCTTGGTGGATACCTCCTATTGCTTCAATAATGATTTATGGCGGTGCGGTGCAGTACATGATGATTCCTATGCTCGCAACCGGCCTGCCGATAGCTGCAATCGGCATTGCAACTTTAACTGTTAACCTTCGGCATGTTTTCTACGGAATATCCATTTTGCATAAGGTTCCGTCCCATGGGTGGAAAAAATGGGCAGTTGCTTTTCTTTTAACTGATGAAACATACTCTTTGCTTTGCTCTTTGCCGGTAGGGACTCCAATCAGGAGAATTCTTTGGCTGGCTTTCTTTGATTGGTGCTGGTGGATTACAGGATCATTTATCGGAGCCGTTCTTGGAAGCCAAATCCCGACTCAGTTAGCTGGACTTGATTTTGTACTTTGTTCGCTTTTTGCGATGCTCCTTTGCGAGCAGTGGAGGGCAAGAACCTCTTCTTTGCCTCTTTGGACAGCATTGATTTCATATGTAATGGCATACGCAATTTCAAAGGACAATGCCTTGGCTTTGTCAATGGCATTCTGCTTTGCCGTTGCCTGTATTTATTTCTTAGGTCAACCTCTATTTACTAAACATAAAAACCAGGAGCGCAAATGAAGGATTTAGGATATTTATTTGCCACATTTGCTGTAATGATGGCCATATCTTTTGGAGAGAGGGCAGTACCTTTTATAGCAAGCAACTGGTTGCAAAAACAGAAGTGGGTAAAGGCTGTTGCTGAATTTCTTCCACTTTCAGTGATGGCAATTCTCGTGGTTCACACTTGCGTTCAGGCCGCGGAAAATCATGCAGGCTTACCCATACCAGAAATACTTGCTGTAGTGGTCACACTTATTCTGCAATGGTTTAGCAAAAATTCCCTGCGCTCTATTTTTGCTGGTACGTTAACTTATATTCTTC
>JAJPXW010000298.1:5573-9412 GCA_021205255.1 Burkholderiales bacterium | reverse complement strand
CCCTTATCACCAGCAACATTCTAAGGCTAAAAAGTAGTGCCAAAATCTTCTTAACCCCCCTTTTGAGATCATTTAACTTTAATTTGGCTTCTTAATTTGCCTTAAAACGATTGCCCCTTCTGTCCCACTTCCCCTAATCTCGAACGTAGGATTATCCTGATAACCGTACCATGATGGAAAGGAATTTTTAGTCATCTTTTAGATAGATTGGACCGACTCTTGAAACTTTTCCAAAGCCACATAGAAAAGGTGCCTTGTAAAAAGTTTAAAGCTACAAGACACCCTTATAAAGTTGTAACTACAAATGTTACTTCTTCTATCAATAGCCAAGAATATCACCATCAGCTCTCGGATCAGAACCCCCAATAAATGTTCCGTCTTCACACATCTTTATTAGCTGCTGAGCACCTCCTCCATCGTATCTCTCCATAATATTTACGTTATGGCCTAGCTTTTCAAGCTCAGAATATGTCACGATTGGAAAACCGGATTCCATTCTTAATTCAAATGGATTGTCGGCGTGTTCCGGATCAGTGCCGGGATAGTTATACCAGCGAGGTGCCGAAACGGCTTGCTCTTCATTGAACTCATAATCTAATAAATCCGTTACGACTTGCATTCCCCACTGAGGTTGGTTGTCTCCACCTGGGGTATTACCTAACCATTTTGGCTTTCCATCCTTGGCCAGAATCCATGTCATTAGAGTATGCATAGTTCTCTTGTTTGGAGCTAAACAATTTGGATGGCCTTTAATTAATACGAAGCCTCTTCCTGCTCGGTTATTAAAAGTAACGCCAGTCCCTTTGGCAACTACACCTGAACCCATTACATTGGATAGAGAATGAATAAAGCTGACGGCATTACCTTCTTTATCGGCAACAACAAACGAAGTTGTATCTCCGTCATACTCTGGCAGCATGGCTTGGAATTCTTCTTTTGTCATAGCCCGATTGACATTGATCCTGTCTTTCGCTTCTTTAAAAGCACTGTCAGAAAGAATCTTGTCCCAAGGAATAGTCACGCATCGAGGATCTCCTGCCCAAGTCATACGAGCAGCAAAAGCCTGCTTTTTAGTTTCCACCATCATGTGGACACCTAAAGTCGTCCCAAATCCATAGTCATGCATTGGCAGTTGCTGCAAAATCCCGAGTTCCTGCGCCAATATCATTCCTTGTGAAGGTGGAGGAGTAATGAGAAAGTCATAACCGCGATAGTTGACGCTAAGTGGATTGCAAACATCGGTTTGGTGTGCTGCGAACTGCTCCTTAGTAAACGCAGCTCCTTTCTTAATTAAATTGTCCGTTATCGCATCGGCCAGCTCTCCTTCGTAAATCGAGCGGAAACCATGCTTCGCAATATATTCAAATGTGTTAGCTAAATCCTTTTGGTAGAGAATATCTCCAGCCTTGATAACTTCTCCATTAGGCGCAAAAATAGCAGCGCAGTCCTCGTCGGCAAATACTTTCTTTCCTGCTTCTTTTATATAGTGGGCTTCAACAGCTCCTAAAACAAAACCGTCTTTTGCATATCGAATAGCCGGTTCAAGTAAACGCGATAACGGAAGGGTGGAAAGAGCTACCAGTCTTCCATAAACATCGGCAGCTCCGGGTAAGCCAATGGAAAGTGGACCATAGACGGGCATTTTCTTGTAGCCTTTTTCTTTCATTTCGTCTACTGTCACATTTTGGCCGATACCTGAACCGTTCCATGCACTGAATTTTCTGTCCTTAGCCGAATAGACCACAGCGAAGGCATCTCCTCCAAGCTGGCAAAGAGAAGGCATGGTTACATTAGCGACAGTAGCTGCCGTTATTGCTGCATCAAAAGCATTGCCTCCTTCCATAAGGACTCGCAACGCCTCAATGGTGGCTGGCTTACTCGCAGTTCCCACCATACCTTTTCTTCCATAGGTAAGTCCCTTGGTCTGGTAAGGTGCACGGATATCAGATGGTTTCATAAATTAAAGACCTCAAAAATAAAAAGGAAATTCAGGGAGCTGTACCCTCAAGAACCAGGTAAAGACTAAATAAACACAAACTAATGTCGCTGGTGGAGTAAGAAGGACTGGTAAAGTGAAATGGAATCCATTGAGATACCAGCAAACCAGCCAAAGGAATATCAAACCACTGAGATAAAAACCGATAACTGGCATGGCTAAAAACCAGAGAATCAATGCCACAAAAATAATATAGACGGGCACTGTGCCGAACATTGATAGATTAACTTCACCTACTAACAGCGGATCTTTTTTAAAGGCTATTAGCGAAAGCAAAAGCGACATTAATGCGCAAATGCCCATAGAGATAATGACAATCTGTGGAATCAAGCGAGAGCCGATTAAATCCCAGCGAGAAGCCCCTGGCAATTCAAAAGATTTAAGAATGAGAATAGTTGAAATGCTAAGGAAGAAGCAACTAAGGATACAGGCTAGGACGACTTTGTGTCGGGTCTTTTGCGACTTCTCTGGCATCTTCCTATTTTTGTTGTATTGCCAACCGCACCAAACAATAGAAGCAGCTGTAAGAATAATGAAGAATGCCGATACTGGCCGAGTAAAGAAAACTGTCCAGTCGGAGTTGATCGAGAAGGCTTGACGAAGATTGTCCTCGCACATGCCTCCAAGAATCAGACCAATGATGACGGGGGCTAGCGGAAAACCTGCCCTATCCATCAAATAGCCCAAGATGCCAAATATTAGAAATAACCAAATGTCGAACATTTGATTATTTAATGCAAAGCATCCAATGGCGCACATAACAAGCACAACTGGAACCATAGCCCATGGTGGACATTGTGTGACTCTCAGAAACATCCGGCTTCCGATACCTAATTGGAGAGCCAACATATAAAAGTGAGCTACAAAGAAAATCACAAAGAGTCCGTAGACGAGCATCGCACTATCTTTAAATAGTGCCGGTCCAGGTGGAATTGAATGCACCATCAACACGCCTAAGAGAACAGCATCGGCTGCGCTTCCTGGGATACCTAAAGATAAAGTAGGAATTAAGCTGCCTCCGGCACAAGCGTTATTGCCCGATTCCGAAGCTACTACCCCATCAGGGCAACCAGTTCCAAATAGTTCAGTGTGTTTTGAATATCTTTTAGCTTGGTCATAGGCAAGGAAGTTGGCAACTGACCCACCTTCTCCCGGTAATGCTCCGACGAATGCGCCTAGTGCACTTGACCGAATTAAATTGAACCAATTTTCCTTTAGACGCTTAAAGACAGTCTTGTACGGAATAGTTAACTCATTAGTGACTGCCGAATGAATAGTTATTTTATTAGAAGAACCAAGAGCGGCTAAAAGACTAGGTAAAGCAAAGATTCCCACTAGTACTGGAAGCAGACTAAAACCTCCAATTAACTCAGGGATATCGAAAGTCAGCCGGACAACTCCACCGGTGTTGTCAGTCCCTACCATTGCCATCGTCAACCCAAGAAAGCCACTACACATTCCTTTCCAGAAGGATCTACCACCTAAGGTTGCAATTAGAGTCAAGGAAAAGAGAACTAGCCCAAAGAGTTCCCAAGGTCCAAATTTCAATCCTATTTCAGAAACTGGCTTTATAAAAAGGACCATAACGATCCCGCCAAGTATCCCGCCAATAAATGAGGCAAATATACCAATGCCTAGAGCTTCCCCTGCTCTGCCTTGCTTAGCGAGAGGATATCCATCAAAAACTGTACAGATGGAAGAAGGTGTACCTGGAATTCCAAGAAGAATGCCTGAAATCTGACCGCCCGAATAACCTCCGACATACACGCCAATCAAAGTCGAAAGTCCTTCAAGAGGAGTCATGGAAAAGGTGAAGGGGAAGACCAGCACGATCGCCATGAGA
>JAJPXW010000298.1:0-5563 GCA_021205255.1 Burkholderiales bacterium | reverse complement strand
AATGTGCCTAGAAAAGAGAAGAAGAGCACATTAAACGACAGGCTTTGATCCAGCAACGCTAGCCAAAAGTCCATTGAGGTCTCCTAAAAAGCGAGGCCAGCCAGTGAGGAAAATCTCACCGGCTTGAAAAGTTACTTATCTGGTGCAAGACTGGCCTTGTAGACTTTATCCTGCTCGGCAAAGTACTTAGCCGTTTCTTCAGGTCCCAGATATTCAACGATGTTGCCCATGTCTTCCAGTCTCTTAACAAGCTCTGGATTTTCTAGAGCGTTCTTATAGGCAGCTGCAATCGTGTCTATAACTTCTTTAGGTGTTCCTTTTGGAACAAAAACTGCTCTAGACACACCCAATTCAACATCGTAGCCGAGCTCCTTCAAAGTTGGTACGTCCGGGACTTGAGGTAGCCTTGCAGAGTGTGCAACTCCCAAGAATCTCATCTTTCCATCTTTAACGTATTCAATATCGGAGGGGACATCACCAGCGTAGACATCGGCATGACCACCTAATACGGCTTTCGTTTGTGGACCAACTCCATTGATGACAACGGTGCGGAAGTCCTTATCTAAACTCATTCCCGCTTTTTTAGCCGCTTCGTCCCAAATGACATAGCCAACTGAAGCCGGTGTCATGGTAATCACAATTTTCCCTGGATTTTGCTTGGCATACTCAATAAACCCTTTGTAATCCTTATAGGGAGTATGGACTCCGGCATTGATTGTCAACGGAGTAAAAGTCAATAGGCAAACTGGCTCGAAAGCTTCCAATCCATACGGAACCATGCCGCCATAATTAGTCGTCATTAAGAATTCATGACCACCTAGTAGCGTATAGCCATCTGCCTTGGAATTCTTGACATACATAGAACCTTTGGATCCACCTGCACCTGACATGTTCACGGGCACTATGGGTGCGCCAAGTTCTTTTTCAGCAGCTTCTGAAATTAGGCGGAAAACGACATCCGTCGCACCACCAGGTGCAAACGGAATAATCATTTTGACCTCTCTGGAAGGATACGTGTCGGCTGCCTGAGTCAACGGTAACAGGCAACTAGAGAAAACAGCCAAAGTAAGGGATAACAAGGTTCTTTTTTTCATGATTGGAATTCCACGAGAAATATCTATAGCAACTTACAAATTGTAATAGTCCAGATATCCTGTAACCCGTTTAATGTCGCTATTTATTGGGATAGAAAAAATCTAAAGAAGCAAAAAAGAAAGATCTGTTGAACCAGATAGCCCTTCTAAACCGACTTCTTTAGTTTGTATTTTTAGGCTACTCTTTCTAAAACACTTGTAATTGATCAAGATCTTTGGAAAATTGTACCTAAATTCTTTTTCCTGCACTTCATTGACAGGATGCTTGCTTCCCTGGCAAAGCTCACCTCAAAGAAGATGTCTTTACCCAAACTTGTCTCTTGAATGAATTTTGCAATTCTAAGAGCTTGTTATTTTTCGCGATCTCAGAATGACAGACTGAACTTAGTAATAAACGGAATGATTAAGGGCAAGCCTAGGAATCTGCCTAGACTCGCCCTTTTCTAAGAATTTATCTGTTTATTGGATTCATTTAGCAGGTTGCTTCAAAGCCTTGTGCTCTTCAAGGACTTTTAGAATCTTATCGACCGGAATGGCTTTAATAATCTTGCCTTCCTGTGAATAGGACTCAGTATCCTTAGCGGCGAATAACGAGTTGATAACTGCTTCTTCCGTTGCCTCAATAGTGGCTAGGAAAAGAGGTGTCATGTCATCGTTTCTAATTAGACTGACATTTTCCAATTCCATTTCTGGAGCATCGTGTTTCGAGCGCAATCTTTTATCTGTGGAAAAGGCAATGGCAAAATCACCTGAGCCATTTGAGGCAATTCCACCTGTCCTTGTCATTCCCATAAATGCTCGTTTAGCCATCCTTTCAAGGTTGCGTGCATCAACTGGAGCGTCTGTTGCAACTACCATCATGATAGAACCGTCAGCGGATTCGATAGCTTTCTGATAAGGATAGCCGCCGAGCATGGTGCCGACTTGAACACCGTTAATGGTTAAGATTCCTCCGAAGTTGGATTGGACGAGTACACCTACGGTATAGCCACCGAGTGATTTCGGCAAAACTCGGGATGAAGTTCCAATGCCTCCTTTATGTCCGAATGCTACTGTTCCAGAGCCTGCGCCAACTGCGCCTTCTTCAACTGGACCGGACTTCGCATCCTGGATAGCTTTTAGAACATCTTTGCTAGTGACGAATCTTTCGCGAATTCGATTGATTTCCGAGTCGTTCGTTTCGCCAACTACACCGTTGACTGAACGGACCTTTCCATTTTCCTTAAAAGAGAAGGTGTAATCGATAATGCCATCCAAGCCTGCAGCGATATTAAGGGTGTTCGTCAGAACTACTGGGGTCTCCAAAGTTCCGAGCTCTTTAACTTGAGGATATCCAGTCAGCTTTCCAAAGGCATTTGCTAGAAAAATTCCGCAAGGCACTTTCTCTTGGAAAATGTTTCCAGCGTGAGGAAGGATGGCAGTAACACCTGTATAAGCGCCTTTTGCTTTGTCATGGACGTTAACTTGACCTACTAATACGCCTTCGACATCGGTGATGGCATTGTATTTACCTGGCTTTAGAATTCCCAACTCAATTCCAAGTTCACGGGGACGAGGATTAGGTGCGCAACTTGTCTCAGAAGCTGTCATTGCGCTGTCTTTATCAGCCGCTAGAACATTGGCTTGGAAACTCGGAAAAACAAAAAGGGAAAGAGTAGCTAAAAAAATAAGTTTTCTTGCTGTGAGATGCATAGGTTCCTCCTATAGGATTTATCTATCAGAATGAGAATACTCCCAATCTCCCCCTCTAAACGAAAATCCTTATATAAATCCAATGGTTAGGTTACAAATTCACCCCTTATTCCACAATTTAGGAAATAAGAAGAACTCACAATAGCTAGAAAATAGACAACTTCAAAAATTATGATGTAAATCGGACACAGTCCAAAATAAAACCGACTCCCATAAGTCAAAGTCGATGAATGAGATTCGTAAAGTTAGATTGGCTGTTTCCGGTTAGTAGTTAGTTCCAGAGTGATTCTTGGTTTCTTTTCAAGGATGCTTTTTTGTTTTTCAGAAAGTGCGTCCAACTCCTCTACAACCTTATCTCCTCCGCCTTTCCTGTCGTGCTCTCCTAATGTCCACGCAAGCTTTCTAATGAGGGATCTATTTCTAATCATAGTGTGGCTTATCTTTCGGCAAACCAAAGCAAGGTGCTCTAACTGATAAGAAGCACTGTCAAGCCCCATTTTTGCCAATGTGGTAGCCAACATGTCGTAAGTGGACTGCGAACAAAGAGTGTGCGAAACTGGCTTCGCCCAAGATTCCAAGATTTCCGTTGAAGGCTGCAATTCCAAGTATTTGTCTGAGAGAAATGGCTCCAGCTTCACTTTCTTGGCTAAGAATACTTTAAAGGTAGCGGATTCCTTTCCGATAGACAGGCTTTCAGTTACCTCCATTAAATGATTTCTGGCTTCGTCTAACTGTGCAAGAAGAGTTGGGTTATTTGTGTGGCGGACAGGCAAATACAATTTGAGCAACGGCATAAAGAGCAATTCCAAGTCCCAAGTGAGGAAATTGCATTCGTTTTCTACCTTCTCTTTTTCCTCTTTGGAGAGCCTTTCGATTTGAAGGACTTCTTCTCTAGTCATAGGTTACCAATCAAGTTTGTTTGAAGATCCAAATTATGACTAATGGATATTAAAACACCACTTAGAAACATTGCCTAGAGCTGGTAGTTGGGTTCTTTTCTCTTCCTTCCGTCTTCTTTTCAGATCAAGTCAATTCCAAACGTATAGAAGATAGCGGTTTATTATGCAATGGAATCTTAGGAAGCCTCTCAGCTTGTGCTTTTAAACTTCTAAAGGAAGGACAGACGTTTTTCTCGGTTTTGACCAATCTACAAGCTTCCGCTACTCACCCGGGTTGAATTTAGTCTTGTGATTTAAAAGCGGGGCATTGCCCCGCTACTAAGATTACTTGGCTAAAGCTGCTTTATAGACTTGGTCTTGTTCTCCGAAATATTTTGCGGTTGCTTCAGGTCCCATGTAGGTCACAACGTTACCCATATCTTCAATCTTCTTAACTAATGCTGGATCCTCTAGAGCTTTCTTATAAGCATCGGCTATCTTGTCAATAACTTCTTTAGGTGTTCCTTTAGGAGCAAAAATTGCCCTAGTTACACCCAAAAGCGCATCGGCACCCTGTTCTTTCAACGTAGCTACTTCTGGAATTTGCGGGAGTCTGTCCGTATACGCGACACCAAGGAATTTCATACGACCATCTTTGACGTATTCTGCGTCAGAAGGATAGTCACCAGTAAATACATCTGCATGCCCGCCTAACAAAGCCTTAGTTTGTGGTCCAGTGCCATTAATAATGACTACTCGATAGTCTTTTTCAAAGTCAAGGCCTGATTTTTCGCTTGCGTTCTTCCAGAGCACATACTGCACAGAAGCTGGAGTCATAGCAACGACTACTTTTCCAGGATTTGCCTTGACGTATTCGACTAATTCGCCATAGTTCTTATATGGAGTGTTCTCTGCAGCAGTAATAATTAATGGGGTGACTGTTAAAGTGCACACAGGTTCAAATGCCTCAAGACCAAAAGGTACCATCCCGGCATATTTCGTAGTCATGAGAAATTCATGACCACCGAGAAGCGTATAGCCGTCCGCCTTGGAACCTTTTACATATACAGACCCTTTGGAACCACCTGCTCCTGACATATTTACAGGAACGATTGGTTTGCCCAATTCCTTTTCGGCAGCTTCAGAAATGATTCTAAAGACTACGTCCGTCGCGCCACCTGGAGCAAACGGAATAACCATTTTTACTTCTTTTTCCGGATATGCATCGGCGGCTTGAGACAAAGGCAACAAGCATAGAGAAGCACTGGCAAGTGCTATGGCCAGGAAAGTTCTTTTCAACAACATTGGGGTTTCCTCGTTAGGTTCTACGACATTTACAGCCATAAGTGTAAATCCTTAGGGATTTATATGCACACTTAAAACACTAATTAATGTAGAGAGTTGCTTTTGTCCAGAAGCAATTCTCTATTCTGAGGAGAAACTAAGGAGCTGGAGTCTAAGAAACTTAGCGCTAAGGAGCAGCTGCTCAAAATTTGTGAAAGGTAAAGTTCAAGAGCCTAGAACTTGGATCGCTTAAAACTGCCAAATAAAAAGCTTGGACTAGTTCAGATTTTCTTAAAAACCTAAACAACTTTCAAGATTTCACTTACTACGGAAAAGCTTGGCTCATTTTTAATTTTCTAATTTGCAGAAAACGTAAAGTGCACTTACCTCCTTAGCCTAGTAAAATCCCCCCTTAAAGTCCATGATTTAGGCGTGCAAAAGAATTCCAAGGGGCTCAAATGAAAAGGGACGAATTTTATTGGCTATCTGCAATCAATCAAGCCACGATTCTTATTAATACAGAACTTGGCCTGCTACCTGAAAATGTTGCAAAGAAAGCTATTCGCGCGGGACGAGAAGTAATGGACGAAGGCGAATCTAACGCATCTCTAAGAC
>JAJPXW010000295.1:5784-9423 GCA_021205255.1 Burkholderiales bacterium | reverse complement strand
AGCTTAAGTATGGAATTTATGGTTCTCCCTGGCTAGCCTTTGATAAGACATTTACATTGCTAATGGTCAAGGCCCTAACGGCCAAAGACCAAGCACAGTCATTACTTATGAGCCAAAACTAATCAAAGAAGTTGGCATGGATGCCACCATGTTGCATATTGGACGCTCCAGTCAAGATATGCATGCGGCTGCCAACACCATGATCTTAAGAGACTATGTTTTGGATATTTCTGAAGCTTTGTCCAAGACCATGCAAATAATGTTGGATATTGCCAAAAGAAACGTAGACACTATAGTTCCTAACTATACAAATGGCGTTGCTGCGCAGCCCAATAGCTATGCCCATTATTTATTTGGCTATCTGATGTCTTTCCAGCGTGATCAGGAAAAGCTGCGTCAGGCTTACGAACGACTTAATTACTCTCCAATGGGCACAACGGTACTTAATGGAACAAGCTGGCCATTGGACAGACAACGTATGTCTCAGTACTTAGCTTTTACAGCGCCAACTTCAAATGCCTATGATGCAGCGCAAACTAAGCCAATTGACGAAATAATCGATATTTCTGGAGTCATTACTGGAATCGGCCTTCACATTGGAACTTTTATTCAGGATGTGATGACTCAATATGCCCAGCCAAGGCCTTGGATTATTTTGCAGGAAGGAGGAGATAACACCTATGTTTCTTCTGCTATGCCTCAGAAACGCAATCCAGGAATTCTGATTAATACACGTAGAGACGCAAGTTCTGTAGTGGGCGATGCTCAGGCAAACATTATGCGTGCACATAATTTAGCTCCTGGATTTATTGATCCCAAAGCTAATTCCTACTGGCCCTCATTATCGGAGACAGTAAAGTTACTACAAAGTTTTGATAAATGTCTCTTAGCTCTTCGTATTAATCCCGAACGCGCTTTCGAGGAGTTGAATTTGGATTGGACAGCTTCTCAAGAAGTAGCCGATTATCTTGTACGTGAATACAAGGTGCCATTTAGAGTTGGACATCACTTCGCAAGCCATTTGGTGAGCTATGCAAGAGAACATGGTATCAAACCACTAGAATTCCCTTATCCAGAAGCCGTGAAAATATATAGCGAAGTTATCAAGACTGAATATCCATCAGGCGATCCAAGACTTCCTCTTACTGAAGAACAACTGAAAAGCATACTTAATCCTCGTGAGATCATTAAAAATCGTAGGACTTATGGAGGCCCGCAACCAGTTGAAATGGAACGTCAAATTAGAGAGATGCAAGAATCTATAAACGCTCAAGAGAGATGGACGACTGAGAAAAAGGAAGCCATTAATACTGCATTAAATCAATTGGATAAGGATTTTAGCGAAGTGCTCAATAGCCCAGCTGTTAAATAAACAATCCCACTGATTTTGAAGTGAAACAGAAAGACAAGACTGCGCTATTAAATTGAGTGTTTGAATTTCAAAGCCAATTTGATATCGCTAAGAGCTATTGAAAAGCAGGGAGACGTATTTTATGGTCTCCCTGTCCTAATCCCTGATTCTGGGAAGCCTGCAGTATTCAACTCTCTAATAAAATTCCTTAGTTCTGAATCAAAGGATTTCCATAGCAGCGAGGCCACAGTTCTGGCTCAGAACTGTGTAGCTGACAAGAATGACGAAAATATTTAATAACGGATGATTTCAGCTTTGTCTTTTTCTGAATTACGAAAGTGAGCAAACATTCCGATCAAACTAGTCCGAAAGAATCTTCAAGGCGATAGGCTATTTAAATCCACATCGTTTCAGAAATGTGAACCGGGAAATTGATAAACAAGTTAGTTATACAGGTATTTAATTAGATCAGGATAACTTTTCTGTTTCTAATCTGGATATCCGTTTGGATTCAGTTGCTGCCATTTCCATGTATCAGCGCACATTTCATCAATTCCAAATTTAGTCTTCCATCCTAGTAGTTTTAAAGCCAAAGACGGATTTGTCCAATAGGCGGCCTTGTCTCCAGCTCTCCGAGGAGCGATTTCGTAATTGATTTTGCGTCCGCTTGCTTTTTCAAAAGCTTTAACTAGTTCAAGGACGCTTGTATTGTTTCCAGTTCCAAGATTGACTGTAAGAAGCTGTGGTTTGCTGTTAAGTGCCTCAAGGGCTTTAATATGGCCTTCGGCTAAATCCTGCACATGGATATAATCTCGACACCCTGTCCCATCCCTTGTTGGATAGTCGTTACCAAAAACCATAAGCTTTTCTCTCTTACCTACAGCAACTTGCGCAATGAAAGGCATCAAATTGTTTGGAATGCCGTTTGGGTCTTCGCCAATTAGGCCCGAAGGATGCGCTCCTACTGGATTGAAGTAGCGCAACAATGCAATTGACCAGGTCGGATCGGCTTTATAGGTCGCTCTTAGAATCTCTTCGACCATCCATTTGCTAAGCCCATAGTTATTTATTGGAGCCAGTGGAGTACTTTCGTCGAACTCGTCATAGCCAGGATCGCCATAAACCGTAGCCGAAGAAGAAAAAACAAACTCCTTGACTCCATAGTCTTTCATGGTATTTAAGAGGACGATGGAACCCTCCACGTTGACGGAAAAGTAAAGCAGGGGCTCTCTTTCAGATTCACCAACAGCCTTCTTGCCGGCAAAATGAATAACCGAATCGATTTTCCAGTTGTCAAATACCTTTTTTAAGTCCTCGAGCGATCTTACGTCTCCTTGAACAAAGGCAGGTCGGACACCGGTTATTTGCTCAATACGTTCAAGCACCTTTGGTTTGCTGTTACTGAAGTCCTCGAATAGGACGTTTTTGTAGCCAGCTTCTATAAGCTTGACGACAGTATGGGATCCAATGTAGCCGGTTCCTCCGGTAACGAGGACAGTTTTTTGCATTTAATAATCCTAAAAGCAGACTTCCTTGATGGAAGTCTGCTTAATAAAAATATAACAGATGTAAAGGAAACTTATGAAATGATTATTGACCAAGCGCCTTAAGGATTCGTTCGGAAACTTCTTTTACTGTTCCAACGCCATTAACTTTGACAAACTTGGTGTTCGCTTTTCCTTCCTTGTCTTGTTTCTTATAGAAGTCGACAAGAGCTTCAGTTTGTTTATGGTAGACATCAAGGCGTTTCTTAACAGTCTCTTCCTTGTCGTCGTCACGCTGAATTAATGGCTCTCCTGTCACATCGTCCTTGCCTTCTACTTTTGGAGGATTGTGTTTGATGTGGTAGCTTCTTCCAGAAGGCATATGGACGCGTCTTCCGCTCATTCTTTCGAGAATGACGTCATCTGGCACTGCGATTTCAAGCACGTAGTCAATAGTGATGCCAGCATCTTCGAGAGCTTTTGCCTGAGCTATAGTCCTGGGAAAGCCGTCAAATAGGCAGCCATTCTTGCAATCAGGCTGTTCAAGTCTATCTTTTACAAGACCGATAATGATATCGTCGCTAACCAATTCGCCAGCATCCATTACTTTTTTAGCCGCTAGACCAAGAGGAGTTCCAGCCTTAACAGCGGCTCTTAGCATATCGCCTGTGGAAATCTGAG
The DNA here is from genome assembly GCA_021205255.1 of Burkholderiales bacterium. GTDB lineage: Bacteria > Pseudomonadota > Gammaproteobacteria > Burkholderiales > Burkholderiaceae_F > JAJPXW01. The sequence goes on along the minus strand of JAJPXW010000295.1, from coordinate 5,907 downwards.
GAATGTCGAAATGTTTACAAATCATTGTGGCCTGTGTACCTTTGCCAGCACCAGGTGCGCCTAGAAGGATTAGTCGCATTTGTTTTCTCCAATTAGCTTTTAATCATTGAATTTTAGTTATTT
>JAJPXW010000295.1:3369-5774 GCA_021205255.1 Burkholderiales bacterium | reverse complement strand
CCCGTATACAGGGCATTCTCTAAAATTTCTTCTAATTCTCTCTTTCGTACTTCACAATGCCACGGACTTTTTCCAAGTCGGCCATCGTATCGACACCAGGAGGTAGTTCTTTTTCCCATAGAGTCACTGCAATTTGATAGCCATGCCACATGGCCCTCAGTTGCTCTAGTTTTTCCATTTCTTCCAAAAGAGATTTTGAAAGAGTTGGATAAATCCTTAAAAAATCAGCTCGGTAGCTATAAATGCCGATATGGCGAAGCAGAATCTTCTCCTTTAATAATGCCTCTGGATCCTTAACGATTAGTTTCCCATCTTCAAAAGAAAATCTATCCCTATCCCATGGGATTGGAGAGCGGCTAAATAAAAGCGCTTTTTTATATTCGTCAACGACAACTTTTACAGCATTAGGATTTTCAAATTCGCTAATTGAATGCATTGGACTAGCTGCTGTCCCAATACTGCACTCCGGCTTTTTACTAAGGATTTCAGCGACTTCGTTAATCAACTCCGGAGGAATTAAAGGTTCATCTCCTTGGACATTGACAATGATTTCTTCATCGGGGATATCTAGTTTTTTTACCAGTTCGCTAAGGCGGTCAGTTCCGCAAGAGCAATCCTTGGAAGTCATGTAGGCTGCGATATAATGAGTCTCGCAAGCTTCTAGTACGGAATGGGCATCGCAGGCTACGATAACTTTGGAAGCTTTTGATTTCTGCGCTTGCAAGGCAACTCGCACAATCATCGGCAAACCACAGATTGGAGCAAGTGGTTTATAAGGCAGCCTAGTACTAGCTAGACGGGCAGGAATAATAACTGTAAAGCTCATTTTTCCTTTGTTTCCACTTCTGTTTCTGTTAGGTCCCTAGCTTCCGTAGGATTCATAAAGGGAATACCTGCTTTAATGGGATAAGCCTTCATATCGGCTCTACACCAAAGTTCCCTATTTTTGCTGTCCCAGAATAATTTCCCTTTGCATAAGGGACAGACAAGGATTTGCATCAACTTGGGATCGACCCTATTTTCCGTTTTTTGTTGTTTTTGTACTTTCATTGGTTGGAGCTTTGTTATATGCCACTACGATCTTCTTAAGTTTTTCTTCGATCAAAGGCACGGTTTTTGGATCTAATTCTGTTTCCAGGGGTATCACCCAAATACGTTCATCTTGAACGATAGAGGGATTTTGTGCGCACTTTACAGCATCTTTGGCCGTTATGAAAATGATATCGGCAAGGATCTTAGTAAAAGGATTCTCTTTATAGTCATAATGATCGGGCAGTGGATACTCTTCAATATCGAGGTTCTTCGCTTTTAGCATTTCGAAGAAGCGTTCGGGAGCTGCAATCCCAGCGACAGCTGCAATTTTTCTTCCTTGTTTTGCAAAAACAGTCAAATCTCTAGACTCGCCGTTAAGTAAATTGACGGCATGAGTAATAACTTCAGTTGCTTTTAAGCAAGGAGTGTCAATTTCTTCGAGGAGCTGGGCACCATTAGTAAGAATGATGGCATCGACCTCCTTAAGCTTTTTGACGGGTTCGCGAAGAGGTCCAGCGGGAAGCAACCAACGATTGCCAAGACTATATGGGCCAACTACGGCTAGCTCGACATCTCTTGCCAATTTATAGTGTTGAAGTCCATCATCGCTTATAACAATATCAATATCAGGATATTTTCTTAAAAGAGCTAAACCTGCTTCCACTCTGTTAGGACAAACAAATACCGGACCCTCTTGTTCTCTTTTAATAACGATGGGTTCATCTCCGACTATTGCGGGATCGGAGTCCGGTAGAACCTCCAGAGGTTCTTTTGCTTTTCCCTTATATCCACGAGAAATGATTCCTGGAGTCCATCCTTGCTTAACTAGCTCTTTACTTAAAGCGATTGTTATTGGTGTTTTGCCTGATCCGCCTACATTGATGTTTCCTACGACGACTAGTGGGACACCCACGCTTTTCGGATGCACACCATATTTCAAATAAAAGGAAGCGGCCCTATAGGCCACAGATAGAGGTAAGAGCATCCAAATAAAGAGGCCTCTCTGCTGCCACGCTTTATGGATTCCGGTTTCGTGATATTCCTTAGTCATTTGGCATAACCCATGCAATAAAGCACTTAGCTTAGTCTTTTCAAAGCCTTAAAAATAGTCTGCTTAGGTGGATTGAGCAGACAAAAGTAGGTCGGAACTTAGTTTTGTGGAGATTAACGAACCAATCAAAGAAAAAAGAGGTGGGGAAGACAAGAGGAGTTTAAGAAATGTCCGTGTCAGTTGCCGAGATTTGGGGTCTCGGAAAGCCTTTATCGCTTTTACATCCAATTTCTGACCGTAAGTTTGAACATAAGAAAAACAAGTAATTTTTCTCATTCCCGAAAAAACCACAATATTTATATGTTCTTGCTCTGATTTTGAT
>JAJPXW010000295.1:0-3359 GCA_021205255.1 Burkholderiales bacterium | reverse complement strand
TCAGTTGCCGAGATTTGGATCTCGGTAAGGCTCCTTCGCTTATACATCCAATTTCTGACCGAGGGTTTGAACATAAGAAAAAACAACAAAATTTTCTCATTCCCGAAAAAACCACAATATTTATATGTGCTTGCTCTGATTTTGATAATTTTGTGTGGATAACAAAAATATCAACCTTAGGAGTTAATCAATTATGTTTGGAACAGTAGGCCGCGTAGGAATTCAAGCTCTTGCGACGGCAATGTTTGTGAAATTTGTCGCAGGCATGATGAGCCATTCAGTCGCGGCAGTTGCACCGGAAATTAAATCGGCCCTTGATATTGACTATTCATTCATTGGTATCTATACGGCATTAACATACGCCGGCGCTTGCATATCCGCCCTCATCGGTGGCAACTTTGTTCGAAAATACGGGGCGACTCGTATGTGCGAGTATTTCCTTCTTGCCTATTCGCTCTCACTATTGCTGTGCTTGGCGGACTTCTCAGCCATCGTTGTGGCTTCCGGCTTGCTACTTGGTTTAGGTAAAGGATCCGTAGGACCCGCGACTAGTTCTATGATTAGCCACCACGTTGCAAAGGGGCATGCAAATTTAGTCTATTCTTTTAAGCAGCTAAGCGAGCCTTTCGGTATTGCGCTAGCTGGTCTTTTAATGCCTTACCTTGCAGTTAACATTGACTGGCAAGTGGCTTTGACTGTAGCTGCCATCATTGGTGCAGTAGGCATTCTCTGGTGCCTGATTGAGAGGCGTGATCTCGACACTTACGTTGACACGAAACAAAAAATCAATCCAAAGTCGCTAGGTGAGAGTTTCAAGATGGTTATGAGCAGCTGGTCCCTTCTAAGACTGGCTATTTTGAGTATTTGCTACAAGGGTCTGACTATCACCGTATTCGCCTACTTAGTTACATTCCTAGTTCATCGTGATTATTCTTTAGAGCTTGCCGGTATTGCGCTTTCGTGTTCGACTATCGGAATGGTATTAGGAAGACTTTTCTGGGGTTGGTTAGCCGATGCCGCACACTCTTCGAGACTTGCTCTTGGTTTATGTGGAATCCTAATGGGTTGCGCAACTATTGCTCTTTCGCAAGTCGATCTCCAATTTGCAGTAATCCTAGTATTCGCAATAGTTTTCGTACTGGGATTCTCCTCCAAAGGCTGGACAGGTGTATTTATAGCACAGGTTGCTCTTCACGCTCCAGAAGGTAGAGTTGCGCAAGCAACGGGTGGGGTAGATTTCTTTACTGATGTCGGTGCTACTTTCATTCCGTTATTCTTTAGTTTGCTTGTCAAATACTGGGACCCAAACTACACCTTAACGTTCTATATCATTTCAGCACTGACGATAGCTACTGGCTTCCTGGTGTTCTTCCTTCGTCACCCGAAAGTACCGAAGACTCCAACTGCGACTCCAACGCAAGCACATGCCTAAATTCATCTCTAGCTTCTTTCTTTATCGAGAGCTAGAGGAATCGACATTAGCTTTTATTCCTAGCCTTGCGCAGAGCCATTGCTAAAACGATGGTGCTGCTCAAAGGCAGTTTTTAGAAGAGCAAAGTGAAGAAGTTTTGAAGCATTCAGAAGTTGATGCGACATAGAGTTGCTTGGCCCAGCAAATTGAATTGATTGCAAGACTTTGGTTTAATGGAAATATTTTTTATTTAGACATTGGCCTTTAGTTTTGTATCCTGAAATCGGGGCTGACAAATTACTTTATGTCGCAAATTGATTAACCTAAGCGGGAAACTTACCCAATTTATCAAAAAGGATATGCGATGCCTGATCAGACAACAAAAACAGAAAATGCTGAACATCCTGACGATGCCGTAGAAGTCGTAACTTTTGACTATAAAGCCCGAACAGTTTTCTTTTCTAATATCAAAAAGGGCGGAGGCCTTATTCCCCGCAAAATTCCTTTTAATGCTCTAGAAGCTAAGCCCGGACAGAGAGTGACTCTAGTCTTTCCATTTAAAGATGGCACAAAATTGAATTTTGAATTGCCTCCAAAGATGGAAAAAGATGCTACGGTGGTTTTCAAAATTGATCCACTAGGAGATGGAATAGAGAAGACGAACTTTTCTGGAATGGCAGCTGACAAACATATTATTGATACGCAATGCGCAGGATGGTTTAGGCTTAAGGAACGCAAGGATCCAACTGTTAGTCTTAAGTTTAGTAGTACTTATCCAGATCCATTCTTGCCTTACCAGATTGAAGTGACAGAAATCGCCACCCCAACTCCTTAAGAATAGTTAGGCGTCTAGTTTGGTTGAATCAACCGTTTTTTCTAGTGTTAATAATTGCACAAGCCGAGGGCTCTTTTTGTCATCTTCAAAATTTACCAATCTAGAAAGACAGTCTGGCTTTATCTCCTTAATCCAATTGGGAGGCATTAGGTGGATGTCGTAAAAAATGTTCTGCTTGCTATTTTATTAAGTATCTGGGTAATTAATAGTCCAGCAACCACCTATGAATCTATCTACAAGTCGCCATTGTTGAGTTCGTGCTCTGATTTTCAGCAATGGCATAGGCAGATTGATGAATTTCTCTGCTACGGATTCCAAAATGTAGAGCTTCGAAAAAATCTTCCTGTTTTTCTCGAGAGAATTTTTGGAAAAGAAGAAGGTCGGGAATTAGCCGACATGATTCTGAAAGATGAGGCATGGAAAGAGACAGTTAATGAAATAAGCGAAAAGATTAATGACAGCCTAGTTTCACTATCAGAAAGAACTACTCAACAAAAACTTCTGAAAGCGATGTTGATTGAAAGGGCTTTTAGTCTTGCAGTAGCTCGGTTGCCCCCTGCCGACTATCCCGTGAAAGTTCAAGAGGCTTGCGAGAAAGCGAAGCCAGATAGCAATAGTTGCCTAGAAGCTATGCTTAAAAGCGATACCGACGTTATGTCCTCTACTTATCGTGCTCTTCTCCAAAAACAAAGTAGTCCTTCATCCCTGATCTCCGATCAAAATTCCTGGCGACAGGATATGGAAAGGACGTGTGAATTTGGTAATGCGCTCGGCTATGGCACTAAAAGCGCGGAATTGCAGTGTCTCGACAATTGGACAAGGTTAAGGGACTATGAATTGTCAGAGCAACTGAAATTATTGACTTAAGCAAGTTAAAAGTACAGTTTCAATGGATAAGGGAACTTATTCCAAGATAGGGTAAGGATTAGATAAAGATTGGTATCATCCCTAGATTCTTTTCTCTCAATAAAAGAATTTTCAGAGTTGCTTAACTCATTTCAAAATATTAGCTTATTGTTTTTGAAAAAACCTTTTTACCAATTTTGGGGATAAAAGGATCTTTACAGAAATATGTCTAGTTTGCGAAAATTTATCTCATTAACACCATGGAGC
>JAJPXW010000360.1 GCA_021205255.1 Burkholderiales bacterium | reverse complement strand
GAACTGAAAAACGCCTTAACCTCCCGAAGAAATCACCAGAACTCTGTGTATATTTGCAAAATTAAATTTTTTTTCTATATAATCCGTTCTCTCAATTGGAGGCTAGATAGCTCAGTTGGTAGAGCAACGGACTGAAAATCCGTGTGTCGATGGTTCGATTCCGTCTCTAGCCACCAAATTCTCTTTTATTTCCCCTTACTTCAAACTCTTTGGCCTAGCCAATTGCATTGTCTTTTCTTTTACAGACAAGAAGAATACGAAAGACTCTCAAGCTTTCACATCTTTGTTTGACGCTATGAAAAGGAATGCCGTACAGGTGAAAACCTTCACTTAGGGCTTTGGAAAACTCCGACATTCAGTAAGGATAAAGAAATCCTCCATCGGATTTCTTCAGCTGCTGGAGTTCTATAGATTCTATGACGTTGACTAGAGACGGTATCGAACTATCGACACACGGATTTCAGAAAATAGCCAACTTAAACCGAATTCATGACAAAAAAGTCAGCTGAAATTGGACTTCTTCACTTCATCTTTTATTCGTCATATCAGGGGAGATGTTTGCTTTCAGTAAGTTGTAAACGATCTCTACCTTATGAGAACTCCTTCATTAGTGCCCAATGAATTAGGAAAAAGTGCCCAATGAATTTGGCAATTTCGGAACTCAATCGCTTTGGTCCCTAAGAATTAGGGTAAAGCTATCCCCAGATGTTTGATGCTTACTCTTGTTTGTAAGAGCTTCTATGCTCCCCGAGCGACTTAATTTAAGCTTTGAAAATTTGATTTCCTGATTTCTTAATCTTCACGAGGTTGATCCATTAAGAGGGTGATCCATTAAGGCTTTGTATCTCCTCTCTAGCCCCCTCGCCTAAAGCTTTTATTAGGCTTATTACTAAACCAAAATGTAATCATTTACAACTTTTATTAAGACCATTGAAGTTTTATTTGTGTAGAATTCAGCCTTTCAGATGGGGAGTAACCTGACTTTTCGCTTAGGAAAGTGACAACATCAACATACTTGATCTCCTTTTTAGGCGATCATGGTGTTGTCGGCACAGTGCTTGGTGAGACCAGTGACACGAAGGACAAGTGCCGGCTGGTCGTTCATGTCAATGGTTAAGGGCCGGCCATAGGATACGAACATGGAAGCTCTTCTTATCTCCACTGGCATTATCGCTCTTGCAGAAATAGGCGATAAAACACAACTTCTAGCTTTCCTTCTCGCTTCTAGATATAAACAAACTTGGCCTATTGTTTTTGGTATTTTCGTAGCTACGATCTTCAACCACACTTTTGCTGGTCTAGCAGGAGCTTGGGTCGCCCAGCTCATTTCGCCTACGACTCTTAAAATTATCCTTGCTATCTCCTTTATTGCCATGGGTATTTGGATTCTCATTCCAGACAAAATGGAAGATGATGCTCTCAAAGAAAAAAAGAAAGGGCGGTATGGCGTTTTCGGACTAACTTTCGTCACTTTCTTCCTAGCAGAAATGGGTGATAAGACACAACTGGCGACAGTGGCTCTTGCCGCGCAGTACGGCACCCCATTTATCGTTATTATGGGAACGACTTTAGGAATGCTTATTGCTGACGTTCCAGCTGTTTGGGTCGGTGACAAATTAGCCGAAAAGATTCCAGTCAAATGGGTCCGTATTGTTTCGGCAGCCGCTTTTGTCATCATTGGAGTTTTGATCGCACTGGATTACGGCCCTGAACTTAGTTGATTAGGATCCAGAACCTTTATCTCTAACCTCAAAAACTTATTGGGTGGGAGCTGTTTATAGCAAAAAGCTCCCCTCCTCAGTTTGGAAAAACTCCTAGTCTGCATTTAGAAGGCACTAATACAATTTTCTGTAAACTAATGCCTAGTAACTGCGGAGGTAGCAATGGGAGCGTTTGTAGGCAAACTTAAGATAGCCATCCTGGGATTTGTAGTTCTTTTACTAGGAGCATGCGCTTCCGGCTGGAACAATCCAACGCAAATAGATTCACAGTGGACTTCGCAGTATGCGATGCCTCATCAAAAAGTTATTTCTGGCATCCTCGTTGTAGCTATCGGTATGGAAGTAACTACAACTAGAATTCTCGAGGATTCATTCTGCACGGAATTTAGTCTCAGAGGTGTTAAGTCCGAACCATTCTTCCGCTATGCCTCCCAAACTACTCAGTTGATACTTCCAAACGGTACTTTGAATCTTCAACTTCTACAAGATATCGCCAAGAAAAATCAGCTCAGTGACATTTTGGTAGTGAGTAGAGGCGGTACTCAGCAAAAGACCGTCTACGATCCAGGCATGGCTTGGGCTACCGGACCAGTATGGGGCTATCCAGGGTTCTGGGGTCCAGGACCTTTCTGGGGACCTGGTCCTTTCTACTACAACCCTTATGCAATTCCTCCATCCATCACTGTCTACAATTTACAGAACTCAAGCGCTCAGCTTTTCTCTGCTAGTGACGGACAACTCCTATGGTCTGCTCAAGCAACCACTACGATGGATCAGGATTCAACAGCAACGACATTGCAACTCTATGCAAATTTGCTAGTCCAGAATTTAATTAAGAATGGCTTTACTGTTCCATTCCCAAATCCATTGCCCGCTGGCCAAGTAGCCGAAGTTCCGCATGAGCCCAACGGTATGCCGACTACTCCAGTTACAGTGATTCCGCCTAGCAATCAAATTCGCGAATCTACTGTCCAATAGAAACAAAATCCTCGTCCTAAGAGAAAAGGAACGAGGGTTATAAAAGTTTGAACTAGATCCCTAGGCCTCGATATCAGTGGGTCTTGGTTGAATGCGTCTAGTTGTATTTTGCGCATACATCGTAGCTATTCTTGCGCAATCTTCTATGTGCTTATTGCCAATGTATTTCATGGCAGCAAATGAGACGCTAGCGGCTGCAAGTTGACCAAGAATTGGAACCCACTTGGTAATTTGAGTCACAGTAAGTTGCAAGCTAAGTTTCTTTAGCGCGGCCATAATAAGTGGAACCGTTATGAATTTACCTGCCCATGCACTACCGACTGCCGTAATACAACGGAAAATCTGCAACCTTTGCGTGGTCGAAAGTGACTGAAGTTCAATTGGAGATAATCCAAATTCATTATTGACGGAATTCAAGATGGAAGCCATCACTGTCACGTCAATGGTCACATTAATTCCTGGTATTGGAACAATGGATGCACCAGCACTAACAAGCGCCTGCTTAGTGACCATTCGCTTGCATTTTCTGATGCACGCTCTAATCTCAGACGGAGTCCGCGGCACACGTCTTGGCAGTAACAGTACCTTCTGCTGACCCCCCATAAAAACCTCCAATCGTTTTCACTTAAGTAGTATTTACCTTAAGTTAGAAATAATTCCCTGTTCTTAATATTCTCGCCAAGTAAGCACCCATTCGCAAGGGGGTAAAAGCAAAGGCTTAATCCCTTGGCGAAGTAAGATAACCCCTGCACTAGCAAATGAAAATCCTGATTCTTGGACTAAACCACCATACGGCTCCCCTTTCGTTGCGGGAAAAAGTTGCCTTTGGTCCGACAGAGCTTGCCGACACGATCAATACGATCCGTGCAACTTTGTCTTCCCCACAAACGGGAGGAATCCAGGAGTGCGCCATCCTTTCGACTTGCAACCGTACAGAAATTTTCTGTGCTGTTGAAGACTCAGATCTCGCTTGCTCTGCCCTTCATCATTTTATTTCAGATCTTAAGGGTGTACCCCTTGCTGAACTAGAGGAGCATCTTTATTGCTTAACTCAAGAAGATGCCATGCGTCACGCATTTAAGGTAGCTTCTGGAATGGATTCGATGGTCTTGGGTGAAACCCAGATTGTCGGCCAAATGAAAAAAGCAGAAAAAGAAGCTAGAAATTGCGGTGGCTTAGGGCTTTATCTCAACTATCTTTTCCAAAAGACTTTTGCTGTTACAAAGGAAGTCCGTTCGACAACGGAAATCGGTGCTCGTTCAATCTCTTTAGCGGCTGCAGCCGTAAGAGTCGCCAATAGGATTTTTGGCAATCTCAGCAACTCGAAAATCCTATTTGTCGGTGCTGGCGAAATGATTGAGCTTTGCGCAGCCCATTTCTGCGCGCAGGCTCCTAAGCAAGTCACAGTAGCCAATAGAACAATAGAAAGAGCAGAAGCTCTGGCAAGTACTATTAACGCTTCTTCCATAAAGCTCGCTGACTTGCCCCAGGCGTTGCCGGACTACGATATTGTGGTTTCTTGTACTGCAAGCTCCTTACCGATTATCGGTTTAGGAATGGTTCAAAGAGCAGTTAAGAAGCGTCGTCACAAACCAATGTTTTTAGTTGACTTGGCTGTTCCAAGAGATATAGAAGACGAAGTCAGCTCCTTGGAAGATATCTATCTCTATACCGTAGATGACCTAGGTAAAGTCGTTGAAAGCGGTATGAAAAGCCGTCAGGAGGCAGTGACTAAAGCTGATCTTCTCATAGACGAAAAAGTCAAGGAATTCCATTTGTGGATGCTTGCTCGCAACTCAGTTCCACATATTCGCAACATGATGGAAAGAGCTGAAGGCCTGCGCATGTCCGAACTCATGAAAGCTAAGAAGTTGCTTTCCAAAGGTGAAAATCCAGAAGATGTGCTAGAGCAGCTTTCTACTTCTCTCATGAAGAAATTCATTCACGACCCACTGAGCCATTTGCGCAATACCCACTCGCTTCCAGACGAAGAACATGCTAAAGTATTGCAAATGCTAGATCACTTCTATCAGGGCCGTTAGCTACGCTACTTCTTTAATAGCCTTATTCAAGGCTAGATCTCTCCATATGCGCATTGCGTAAAAGTAGTTTTTGCGCAATTTTGTAAAATTCAACAAAAAGAAGTAGCTCAAAATGAAAGATTCAATTAGAACAAAGCTTGACCAGCTCACAAGACGGCTTGAAGAAATCGACACGATGCTGCAGGATCCAGCTGTCTCTACTAACGTTAATAAATTCCGTACATTATCTAAAGAAAGAGCGGAGATTGAACCGTTAGTAAATCAATCCAACGCTTTCAAGAAGTATGAAGCTGACTTGGAAACAGCCGAACTGATGCTTACCGATTCGGATCCAGAGACCGTGGAATTTGCTAAAGAAGAAATAAAAGATATCAAAGCAAATCTGCAGAAGATAGGAAACGAACTGCAAATATCATTACTTCCTAAAGATCCTAACGACGATAAAAATATTTTCCTAGAAATCCGTGCCGGCACGGGTGGAGATGAATCTGCCTTATTTGCTGGAGACCTTTTCCGCATGTACTCCAAGTATGCAGAAAAGAAAGGATGGCAAATCGAATTCATTTCTGCTAATGAATCGGATCTAGGTGGCTATAAGGAAGTCATCGCTCGAATCATTGGCCACGGTGCCTATTCCAAACTGAAATTTGAAAGTGGTGCCCATAGAGTCCAAAGAGTGCCTGAAACCGAATCCCAAGGACGCGTCCATACTTCAGCTTGCACTGTGGCAGTACTGCCGGAACAGGATGAAATTGGCAAAGTCATCATTAACCCAGCCGATATCAGAGTAGACGTCTATAGAGCGTCCGGTGCTGGTGGCCAGCACGTTCAGAAAACCGATAGTGCGGTACGTATCACGCATATTCCGACTGGACTTGTTGTGGAATGCCAGGATGAAAGAAGCCAACATAAAAACAAGGATAGAGCCTTAGGAGTCCTAGCTGCCAGGATCTATGCAAAAGAGCAAGAGGAAAGGCAGTCTAAGGAAGCTAGTATGCGTAAGAGCCTAGTAGGGTCTGGTGACCGTAGCGAAAGGATCCGTACTTATAACTACCCACAAGGTCGAGTTACTGATCACCGCATTAACCTCACGCTCTATAAGCTCGATACCATCATGCAAGGTGATATGGACGAGATCATCGATGCTCTTGGAGCTGAGCATAAAGCAGAACAATTAGCAGCCCTCTCTGAAGAGCAGGCCTAATGCGTTCCAAAATCACCATTGAGCAGTGGCTAAACGAAAGCACATTGCCCTTGCCAGAAAAAAGGGCTTTGGTTTGCCATGTCACGAAATTAAGTCAAGTCCAAACCATCACACATGGTGACCAAAGACTTTGGAAAAAGGACTTGCAGAGGCTCAATGAGCTCGAAGCTGAAAGAAAGACAGGAATGCCTATTCCTTATTTAACTGGCGAGCAGGAGTTTTTCAGTCATCCTTTTAAAGTCAATCCGGACGTAATGATTCCAAGGCCTGATACAGAGTGCCTAGTTGAATGGATGATTGAAAACGTACCCGAGGATTCAACTGTTATTGACTTGGGCACTGGAAGCGGATGCATTGCAATTAGCTTTGCATTAGAGCGTGATGACTGCGAAATGTTAGCTACTGATATCAGTCCTGAAGCATTGGCGATTGCCGCTAAAAACGCTAAGACTCTGGGAGCAAAAGTGAAGTTTGGCCAGGGTTCTTGGCTTGATGCGGTACCTTTTGAAAGGAAGCTAGATGTTATCGTGGCCAATCCTCCTTATATAGAGCCTAAAGACGAACATCTACAAGCCTTGCGCTTTGAGCCATTAGATGCTTTGACAGATCATAACGATGGCTTAGATTGCATCCGTACGATAGTGAAGCAAGCTCAATCAAGAATCCTGACTTTGAAAGCGTTAGCAATTGAACATGGCTGGGATCAAGGCGCTGCTGTAAGAACAATTTTTACTGAAAACGGCTTTGCAATGCCAACCACTCTGCAGGATTACGCAGGAAATGACCGCTTCACTATCTGGCAACGTCTACTTCGATTTGAAGATTCGGACTTCGAGCCTGATTAATACCAAGGCTATTCTTCATTTCGGAAACTTTTCATTTCGGTCGTTTGGAACTTCACCTAAGCTTTTAATGACCAAAGTCTTGCCTTGGTGGAGATTTAAAACAAGTTTCAGACTCTTAAAAGCGTAAGCGGGAGGATTCCCCCTCCCGCAGTTCATGCTCAGCTACAACACCTTAAGCCTATCTCTGAGTCGGAGACGTAGGCTGGGTAGGAGGTATTGAAGATACCGATTGCGCAGATTGTGTCGACTGAGATATTTGTGCTGTTGTAATCGGCTGAGCCTGCGATACTGGCTGAGACGATGGAGCAACAGGTTCTTTGGAAGACTTCGGAAGACCCGTTTCCCCATACCTTTTCTTTGAAAGGTGCTGGAGCCAAATACTCACCGAAACGCCGAAGAATGGCAGAGCCCCGAAGACAATAAAGATCAGGTCGGCTGGCATACGCAACCATCCGATGGCTGACATTCCGGCATTCATTGTGAACTCAACGGAGCGACCGTGCCAGTAGCCATTCTGCACCACATCCCACAACTGGTAGAAGCCACCAGGAACCAAACTCATTAAGGACATCAATGCGAGACCAATGTTAAAGCCCCAGAATGACATCTTGATCCAGATTTCATGCTTGGCCCATTGGCGGTCAGTACACGCCTGCCTTAGCACAAGGACCATCAGTGCGATGGATAAGTTCCCAAACACACCGAACATAGCAGTATGGGCATGATTCGGGGTGAGATAAGTTCCTATCTCAAAGTAGCTAACGATCGGCGTATTGATAAGGAAACCAAATAGTGCGGCTCCGATGAAATTCCAAAAGCCCACGGCTAGCATATAGTAGAGAGCCCACTTGAATTTGCGGATCATGACTCCGGCCGGACCGCTGGAAATTGTTTTCCAGTAGGCGCCAGCGCCAGCGCAAAGCACAACCAGCGGAACCACTTCCATAGCCGAGAAGATTGAGGCAGCTGCCATGTTGAAGGAGTTAAGACCTGTAAAGTACCAGTGGTGACCAGTACCAACCACTCCGCTCATGAAAATCAAGATGCTATCGAGGAAGATAAGCCTGAGACCTACCTCGCGGGAAACCATACCGAACTCGATAAAAGTTATGGCTACCACGGTGGTAGAGAAGAACTCAAACATGCCTTCAGGCCATAGGTGCGTAATCCAAAAACGCCAGACATCGACAACCGTGTAATGGGTTTGACTGGCATAGAAGAGGCATGGAACGAAGAAAAGCGGGATCAGGAAGCAGGCAATAATGAACATAATGGCCAGCGCTTTCGTACCAGGACGTTTCAATGCCGGCTTCACGTTTTTGACAACGGCAATTACCCACAGGAACATGCCGATTATCATCAGGATCTGCCAAAGGCGTCCTTCCTCAAGATATTCCCAACCTTGGCTACCGATCCAGAAAGATAGACCACCTCCCCATATTTGAAGAAGACCAAGCCAGATACAGAAAAGAATGCCTCCAATTATCACGAACTGCATCCAGAAAGTTTTATCAACTGAATCTTTAGAGCCTTTAATCTCTTCCCCACCAAGTACACGCGACAGGAATAGTCCGCCTGTGATGAAGCCAAGCGAGATCCAAAGACTCATGCATTGCAGATGCACCGTCCTCAGCATATTGCTCGGAAAAATCTCACTGATATTCCAGCCATAGAAGCTACCTGGCTCAGCACGAAAGTGAGCTACTCCACCGCCTGCCAAAGTTTGCAGCAATAAGATAAAAGAAGCTAATACAACTAGCTTCAGTAATGCCCTATTGGCCGGAGACACCATATGGGAAGGCACCATTGGCGTAATGTAGGATTCCGGAGACTGCCATTCCCATCCCGGATGTAGTCCAATAAAGAAAAGGGCCAGAGCAGTGCCACCCAACAAGAATAACAAGCTCACAGCACTATAGGTAACATTTATATCAGTCGGATAGTTGCCTATGTACGGATCGAAAGGAAAGTTGTTCGTATAGGTGTAGTCATCACCCGGTCTCGGCGCTGAACTCGCCCAAGCCGCCCATGCGAAATAGGAGGATAGGTCCTTGAGTTCCTTCGGATCAGTAATATAGTTCGCATGCAACCCGCCGTTCTTACTTGGATCCCTGAAATATTCCTTCCAGATCTCTGGTTCTTGGCTCCACGTAAACTCCCTGAAAGGCTCGAAAACAAGTGTTTGAGTGTCTGGATCATACAAGTTGGTTCTTATGGTCTGCGGGACCAAAGCGTCCATTTCTTTCTTTTGATCATGGGTAAGCTCATCGTAGTTCTTATCGAAGTGAGACCTCGCCAGTTCGTTTGCCGCATTGAGACTCATACGGTGAAGGGTTAAGGATGGAAAGTCAGGCCCAAGGTAAGCTCCGTGACCGAAGACAGAACCATTGTCGTGAAGTCCGTGGAATAGGAAGACTTGCTGTCCATGCCGAATATCGTCACCGGTAAAAAGCAAGTCTCCGTTTGCTGAAACTACTCTTTCCGGGACAGGTGGCTTGACTACGTAAGCTAAATAAGTAATGTAGATAAGAAGAGCAAAAACACCAATAACAGTTAAGGAGAGAGCCCAAATCCATCCTTTGGCAAGAGGAATTGGACCTGCGTTTGGATTATTGAGATTTTGTCCTAGGCTTGGATATGTATCTTGTTCAGCCATAGTCCTCCCTCATGGGATTAAGTTTAATTAGTAATACGAAGTGTATTTATCGAATAAATATGATAGTGACTCAACAGATTAACTCAAGTGTTTTACGTTAGGGAATTTATGACTAGGATGTGAAATTATCCCC
>JAJPXW010000386.1 GCA_021205255.1 Burkholderiales bacterium | reverse complement strand
GAATAATCAAAAGATAAAATAGGCAATTATTTTTGATGCTTCTGTTTATTTAATAATTTAAAAGGCTTAAGAAAACATTCGATAGGGACGTGCCTGAACGGAGTGCCCAGGGAACTTCAATTCGCTTAAAGTCGGTTTAAAGAAGCTTTTAGAAACTTTTGCAGAATTTCTTTGACTGAAAAAAGATATTAACTGCTTTCTACAAAAACAGATGCTCTCTACTCAAGTCTCCAAAACTAAAAGTCAAAGAGCACCAGAAGATGAGCCTATAACTCCGTGAAAAAGTCTTTAGAAGAGCTATGAAAGAGTGGCCTTAATTGAATGTTTAAGGCCTACTTACCTATAAAGCTTCCATTCCAAGTTTTGGTAACGGAAGCTTTAACTAGAGAATGGAGGTTTCTAGGATAAGAAAACTAGGTTAGGCTCTGCGGCAGCGCATAGTGGCTTCTCTTCCTGCTTTGCGACCTGTTACAGTGGCTAGACCTAAGCCGCTCATTCCACCTTGGCCAAGGCCAACGATGGCATCCCAACGACCGGCTAAATCACCAGCAGCAAAAAGTCCTGGAATTGGTCTGTCACGAGTGTCAAGAACTTCAGTTTTGGTGTTGATAAGAAGACCTGTGTAGGTATAAAGCAGTACAGGCTGAGCTTCGAAAACATAATAAGGAGCTTCGCAAATTTCAGAGAAGAGCTTGGATTTTCCAAATTCTCTGTCTTTGCCTGTCTTTACGTCTTCGTTATAGATCTCGACTGTCCTCTTAAGATTCTCCCAATCAATCCCTTGTGCCTTAGCCAATTCTTCTAAGGTGTTGTAGCAACCTACAATACCTTCTTTACTAAATAGAGGTTTGAACCACTTTTCGGCATCTGCTAGACCTTTCTTATCAAAAATCCAGAAAGTGTCGAAATTCTTAGAAGTTACCATATCGACTGAGATATAGCGTCCACCTCTAGATTCATCGATAAAGCGTTTGCCGTCTTTACCAACGATCAGCAGAGGCATATTGGATGGGCCAAAACCATTGATACGGATTTTTGGATCCTTTACAGCGGAACTTGCGAAGGTGCCACCCAAGTCGTTGTGCGTAATATTGATCTGCGCACCGATATCAAGAGCGGCCTTAAGGCCATCGCCTGTTGCATTTGGTGATGAGAAGAGCTGGATTCCTTCAAGATATGGATGATATCTTTTGATCATCTCAGGATTTCTGCCGAAACCGCCGGAAGCTAGTACTACTCCACAGGTAGCTTTAATGCAGATCTTCTGTCCGTCTTTTGTTTCGGCAACAACGCCAACTACTGGACTTCCAAGCCTATCGGTTTCCGTAATAAGTTCGCAGAGCTTAGTGTTGAGTTCACACTTGACACCTACTTCTTCAGCTCTCTTAACAAGGGCTTGAATAGCTGCACTGTTTCCTTTTGGTCCTTGTGGAGCAAAGTAGTGAAGACGATGGGCGTTACCATAGCCATAACCCGGCTTTTCTTCGAACTTGACGCCTTGTTTCTGGAGCCATTCCAAAGCAGGAGCCTGCTCTTCAAAAATCATTCTGGCAACTCTTGTATCTGTCTTAAGGACACTATTAAGAGCCAAGCCTCTCTTGACTGCATCCTGCCAGTCGTTTTCTGCAGAATCTTCAATTCCGGCATCTTTCTGGATCTTGGTGCCACTAGCGACATAGCCACCACCAGAAATGAGGGCGTGGCCGCCTAGAAATGCACCTTTTTCCAGGAGTAGTACTTTTTCTGCACCACATTCGCGAGCTTCAATTGAAGCGCATAGACCGGAAAGGCCACCGCCTATTACTAGTACGTTGACAGTATCTGTCCACTTCGGATCTTTGCCAAGGGCTTCCAGGGGCATTGCGGAAGCAATTTGAGTCAAAGGGAGAGCTACTGAAGCGCTTCCGACTGATAAAAATGTCCTTCTAGAGATAGTCATATATGTTCCTTTGGGGTTGAATGCGGGGTGATTCTAGGCTAGAACCTTAACTGCTTAAAATAGGACTCCCACAATGGGAAGTAACTTGTGCGTTATGAAATTTGATTTATGAAATATCGAAATTAGAGTGGCTGGGCTATTCAACTTGCCTTCATAATTTGTCTTTCTAAGGCTCTATACTTCATTATGAAACGGACCAAGAGTAGTGAATATGAGAAATAGACAAAATCTAAGGCGAACTTTGAATATTTGTTCCAATAGTTCAGGAAACGTCGCAATTGTGTAGCTGTCTAAACTTGTGCTTTTGTTGATTTTGTTCTGTCCTCCCCCTTAATGTCAGTGGGGTTTGCGATAGCGTAGTGGTAATGCTTATCGAACGGATTCTAGGTATTTATATTCAAACTGTTCAAAAGAGGATCTAAGTCTTCTCTACTCCTTGAGTAAAAGGGTCAGAGCCCAGCTATTGAAAATTTTATTTGTTCTTTATCTGCAACCATTTGGTTGAGTGGGCTTAAGAAGCTAAAAGTGCCACTCTTTGACAAGTTAACACAAGATTTCAACATCTATAAACAAAGAGTTAGGTGGAAATAGGTGGATACAAATAACACCCCTATCTATCTCATTGTTTTGCCTTTAAAAGTAGAATTTTCTTTTACGCTACCAAAAACCAAGGACAGTAAAAAGTGAGAATTTTAACAATGGTGCTTTCTGTGTTGCTTGCAGCTACTTGCTACGCAGGAGAAATTGAAGACCTAGAAAAGTCATGTCAGGAAAATAAAGCAGAGGCCTGCTTTGAGTTAGCTGTTAGGTATGAAGAAGGTCAAGACATCGAGCAATCCTACACCAAGGCTTTCGAGTTCTACTCTAAAGGCTGCGAGTTGAATCACGGAAAATCGTGCACCGGTACCGGATATATGGTTGAAAATGGGCAAGGCGTTGAGCCATCTTCCACTAAGGCAGCTGAATACTATACGAAAGGCTGTGAATTAAATAACGGATTAGCGTGCAATAACCTCGGTGTTCTGTATGAGGAAGGCGATGGTGTGGAGAAGTCAATTCCGAAAGCGTTTGAATACTACGCCAAGGGCTGCGAGTTAAATTCCGGATTAGCTTGCGGTGCACTAGGCGCTGGTTATTACTTAGGCGAGGAAATTGAAAAGTCATACTCCAAAGCAGCTCAGTTCCTCTCCAAAGGCTGCGAGTTGAATGAGGGAGGGGCTTGCTTAATCCTTGGCGTTATGTATAAGGCTGGCGATGGCGTAGGGCAGTCGGAAGCCAAGGCGGCAGAATACTACAGCAAAGGCTGCGAGCTGGAAAATGGATCTGCATGTACCAGTCTAGGTATGATGTACTTCAACGGTAATGGCGTAGAGGAGTCCTTTCAGAAGGCGGCCGAGTACTTCGCCAAGGGCTGCGAGCTGGGGACCAAGGAGGCCTGCAACCGCTTGGGTGTCTCATACGCAAACGGTCAAGGTGTTGAACAGTCCTACACCAAGGCAGCCGAATACTATGCCAAGTGCTGCGATCTAAATCTGGGTAAAGCGTGCAGCAACCTTGGAGGCCTCTACGAAAAAGGTTTGGGCGTCGGACACTCCAACGACAAGGCTGCGGAGTACTATCACAAAGCCTGCGAACTGGAAGATGGTGCAGGTTGCTATGGCCTAGGTCAAATGTACTACGATGGCGGAGGCGTGAAGCGGTCCTATTCCCAGGCGGCCCAGTACTTCGCCAGAGGCTGCCAGCTGAAAGATGGCAAGGCTTGCAGCTTCATGGGAAGCCTTTATTTTGCGGGTGAGGGTGTGAAAAAGTCGGTTCCCAAAGGAAATGAGTACTTCACAAAAGCGGCCGAATACTTCGATGAAGGCTGCAAATTGAAAAATGGAAGCGACTGTACTAGCCTGGCGGAACTCTACAGCTCAGGAATTCCGTTCAAGAAATCCGACGCCAAGGCTGTAGAGTACTATGCAAGAGCCTGTGAACTCAATGATGGAACTGGATGCTACCGCCTAGGTTTGTACACCGAGGGCGGTCTAGGTATAGAGAAGTCATCAGCTAAGGCTTTCGAGTACTATTCCAAGGGCTGCCAACTTAACTACGAACTTGCATGCTACAGCCAAGGCAAGTTCTACCAGCAAGGCTTGGCGACCGACAAGTCCTACGCCAAGGCTTTCGAGGCCTTCGACAAGGGGTGCAAGCTTGCTGGCTGGGGGGAATATATAGAATCGTGCGATGCCCTTTCCTCTTTCTACGAAACAGACGAAGCCCTTGCTAGGCTGAGAGGGACATTAACCGAGTCCCTTGAAAATGAGTGCAAGTCGAATTCCGCGGAGGCGTGTCTTGCAATCGGAAATATTCTCTACTCCGAAGATAACCTCAAGCCCAAACCCTTCCAAGTCGATGCCTTCATAAAGGCTTGCGAGCTGGGAAGCGGGGAAGGTTGCGACAAGGCAGGTCAATGTTTTATTTCCCCTTGGTACGGCGAATCGATGCGCGACAGCACTGACCAATCACAGAAAGCAGTTGAGTTCTTTAAGAAATCATGCGACCTCAACTACTTGGAAGGATGCGTGCATTTTGCAAAAGATAACTATAAATTGCCTGAAAATGAAAGAATCAGAATTTTCACATTAGCCTGCGATTCAGACATTGCCGAGGGCTGCTTGGAACTTGGACACGCTTATATGGCCAGTTCCTATACGCCTGGAGAGGATGACGAAGAGCCCACAAAGGCTTTTGGATATTATGAAAAGGCCTGTTCCCTCGGGTTGGACGATGCCTGCGTATTGCTGGGTATGAGGTATTTCCAAAGGGAACCTGCGCCATCCTACTCTAAGGCGGCTCAATTCTTTGAAAAAGGCTGCGCACATGTACGATGCAATGCGACAGCTCTTGAAAAGATTGCAAACCTGTTCCTACGTGGGCAGAATGTGGAGCAATCTAAGGAAAAAGCCGATCTCTTCTTTTCCATGGCTCTAAAGAATTACGGAGATGATTGCAAGTTGGGTCCCGAAGATGATCCAGGAGGAGAAATCGACAGCATAATTTATGCTTGCCAAAGTGCGGAGAAGCTTTATAGGGCTGGCATTATCCCAAGCGGTTCCACTGCGAGCCTAGAGGAAGTGCTTCGTGAGGAAAAATCATCGCTGGAAGCGGCGTGCAACATGGGAATGGGCGAATGGTGCCTAGAGCTGGCTAAGTTCCATGATGAAGGTAAGGATGGCAAAAAGTCCCCGACCACGGCAAAGAAGCTCTACGGAAAGTCCAGGAAGCTCCTTCAACAGGCTTGCACTCAAGACCCTGAATGGGGATCCACAAAATGTTTTGCTTTAGGAATGCTATATGCCGAAGGAAAAGGTGGCACGAAGTCGGCCACGCAAGCGCAGAAATTCTTCAACTTAGGAGAAAAGGGTGCGCTGAAGCTCTGCAACGAGGACAATGGCTTTTTCTGCGAAGAGTTAGCAAATTACTATGCAAATTCAAAGGACGGTAATTCAGCAGAGGCAAAGAAGTTTTATGAGAAAGCCTGTTCTTTAGGGGTTGAAAGTGCCTGTGGCAAATGACGTATCACCATGGCACTGTCTGCCTATTCCTGAGTAGGATAACCTCCTAATAAGAAGTGAAATTTTTGCTACAAAAGCTCAGAAAGAAAACTTTGTGATAGGTTCAGTTGGAGCGTTTTTCAAATGCTTAGGGATTGAAGAGCGCCCAATTAAAAGTGCATTGGTGTGAACCACTAATCTTGTGAGACCAACACTTCTTATTAAAATCTCTGTCATTTGGCGAGATCAACCCCTTTATTGACCATGCTTTTTCGGGCAAGCTGGACGCAGTTTGCCCTTTCCTCTTTTGGTAGAGGGAAATTTATTCAAACTCCCTTTGTGGGCTAATTATTCCGACCAGAAGGTATGATTTGTTAAATTCGAGTGAGGATGTGCAACTAAGCAAAATAAGGATTACCAAAATCTGCGTTTTTACCCTGTCTCAAGTATCAGGCTTCACTTTACCAGACGGGATTAGGACAGCATTCACAATCTCGTTGAATAGAGCTTCGGCTTAAATAAGAGAAATCAAAGAGAAGTTCTAAAGAAAGAATTTTTATTGACTTGGTGTATAAGCTAGAAAACTATTTCTTCCTTATTTAATATCCACTTACCTTAAATAGGGATTGGATTTCTTTTACTTCGTTATAAAAGGCTTCGTGGGTGTAGCCGATTTACAAATTTGTCTATTTATTGCTGTCTACATTAAGCGGTCTAACCACGTCTATTCTTTGACTCCGTATACAATTCCGCAAATTATTTGAAAACTAATGGTGGAATCGTTAGTTCCGCTTTTTGCCTATCGTTTTCGATGGTGCCTTAATGGAAAACAGACAATTATTTTATGAGATGTCGCTTGTCCTTAATTATTTAAAAGGACTAAAGAAAAACCTTTCAGTAGAGACGTACTTGAAAAGAGCTCCTGGGAAATTCCAATTCTCTCGTAGCCATGCTAAAGAAGTTTTGGATGCTTTATTGGAGCGCAAATTCCTTTGTCTGGAAGATGATGAGACTATCTGTTTTCCACAGGAACCGTTAATTCTCACAGGTATTGTCAAACTGATTAAAGCTGGTTTCGGCGTAGTGCAGTTTGATTCTGAAATGCCAGAATTCGTATTCAATTCCTATGAAGTAAAGAAATATTTGACCGGAGATAAACTCAGGATCAAATGTCAAGGAATGAATGAGGATGGAAAGATTACAGGTTCCGTTATCGAATTCCTCTCTAGGTCTAATACCTCGGTAATAGGTACTCTCCATAAGAGAAGTAAAAAGCTTGACCTTGAACCTGAAGATCCAACATTAAAAGATCGCGTTTTCCAACTGTCTTCTGAAGGGTTAAAGGCTGATCCCGGAGATATTGTCGTTTGTGAAATAACTGCTGAAGGCCCATTGCCTGATCCAGTTCCAGTAGTTATTTCAGAAAACTTAGGAAACCGAGAAAGCAAAGACATAGAAATTGAAATAGCAGTCCGTAAATTCAATCTGCCTCACCAGTTTTCAGTTGATACCATTGAAGAAGCTGAAAGGCTTCCGGATGAAGTTGGAAAAGCGCAATTAAAACGTCGAGTCGATCTTCGTGATATTCCTTTTGTCACTATTGACGGACCTGATGCCAAAGACTTTGATGATGCGGTCTATTGCTGTCTTGGAGAAGAACGGAATACCTACCGGCTACTTGTAGCAATCGCTGATGTTTCTGAATATGTAAGACCGGAATCTCCACTTGACACTGACGCGCAAGAAAGATCGACCAGTGTTTACTTTCCTACTAAAGTTATTCCGATGCTGCCGGAAAAACTTTCTAATGGCCTGTGTTCCTTAAATCCGGATGTCGACAGATTGACGATGGTCTGCGACGCTATTGTGACTTTTGAAGGGAAAGTCACTGCTTATCAGTTTTATCCAGCAGTTATTCATTCAGCCGCTCGACTTACTTACGATTCCGTATGGGCTGCCTTGCAAAATAATAAGGGTCCAGAAGCCTTATCGATGGCTCATGTTCTCGATGATGTAAAGAACTTATATGAACTCTTTAAGATTTTGTTAAAAAGTAGGCAGCTTAGAAACGCCCTTGACTTTGAAACTATAGAAACTTATGTCGTAGCTAACGACTCCGGCAAGATAGAAAAGATTCTTCCCCGTGAACGCAATGATGCCCATCGGTTAATTGAAGAGCTCATGCTTGTTGCTAACACTTGCGCGGCCGATTTCATTAGTTCAGAGAAAGCGTTGTGCCTTTATCGTATCCATGAGCCTCCAAGTGAAGACAAGTTAGAGAAGGCTCGTGCAGTGTTGAGTAAGGCTGGACTTTCATTAGGCGGTGGCGAAGAGCCAACTCCTGCGGACTATTGTGAAGTTCTTAACCAATTGAAAGGCCGTCCTGATGAAAATGCCTTGCAGACTGTTCTTTTAAGGTCTATGCAGCGAGCGGAATATTCTCCTGATAATGTCGGACACTTCGGCCTTAACTATCCAGCCTACACTCATTTCACTTCACCAATTAGACGTTATCCAGATCTCTTAGTGCACCGCACTATTAAGTCTCTATTAGTTGGAAAGAAGAAGTATCGACCAAAAGTTCTGACTGAAGTGCCTCAGGACTATCCAATCCATACAGAAGCTCAAGAGGAGAAGAAAGGCTCCGGCAAGTCTTCAGCTCAGCAAAGAGATAAAAAAGCTTGGAAAGATCTTGGAATTATTTGTTCAGCTCACGAAAGAAGAGCCGATGATGCAAGCTTTGACGTAATGGCTTGGTTGAAGTGCCACTATATGAAACAATTTATTGGCCAAACCTTCGAAGGCGTGATTACTGGGGTTGCCCCATTTGCAATTTTTATCACGCTTAACGACGTCTACGTAGAAGGTTCAGTCCATGTTTCTAAGTTGCCAGACTACTTCGAATATGACGATGCTTTAGGAGAGCTAGTTGGATCTGATACTGGCATTGTTCTATCGATGGGGAAGGAATTAAAAGTCCGGATAGCATCCGTGGACGAGGAAAATCGTCGCATCGACATGGATATAGTTAGTCAGTTAAAGCCACAAAAGAGAAGAAGACGCTAGTTTGGTATTGAGAATAAAAGAGTCGCCAATGTCAGCAAAAGATATAGTAATTACTGGATTTCATGCCGTAGGAGCTCGCCTTAAAAGTAATCCGGCATCAATTCATGCAGTTTATGCCGACCTTTCCCGCAAGGATCACCGTATGACCAAAATGCTAGCTTCGCTTGAGGAAGCTGGAATACGAGTGATGAATGCCGATAAAAATCGGCTGGAAGGATTGGCTAAAGGTATCCCTCATCAGGGAATTGTGGCTCTTGCTACTCCCCCTGAGACCAAGATGTCCTTTGATGACTTAATGGATAAGCTCAATGCCACGACTTTACTTCTTTTGCTTGATGGTGTTACTGACCCAAGAAATCTAGGAGCTTGCTTACGAGTAGCTGACGCTGCAGGTGTTCAAGCTGTTATTGTGCCGAAAGACAGGTCAGCGACTCTTACTGAAGCAGCTATCAAAGCAAGCGCTGGTGCTTCTGACTCCGTACCGCTCGTTCTTGTGACGAACTTAGCTGCCACTATAGTGGAACTGAAAGACGCAGGTATTGCAGTAGTCGGTGCTGCAGGAGAAGCCGAAAAGACAATTTATGAATTTGTACAGACTGAGCCCTTTGCGTGGGTTCTAGGAGCAGAAGATAAAGGCTTACGCCAATTAACACGCAAGAGATGCTCGGATCTAGCAAGAATACCCATGTTGGGCTCTGTTGAAAGCCTCAATGTATCGGTTGCGGCGGGGATTTGTCTTTATGAGACGGTTAGACAGCGTCTAAATCGCTGATATTTCGTTGCAATTTTCCTAGTAGGGAAAACCTAAAAGATTAAAAAAGAGTAGAATCGCCCGCTTTATCGTTCCTTGTCACACTAGAAGACGCTCTAGGTGACTTTTTTCCATAAGGAGGATTAATGCGTCAGTACGAAATTTGCTTCATCGTGCACCCGGATCAGAGTGAACAAGTTCCGGCCAAGATGGAACGCTACAAGACAATCGTAGAAAGCCATGGTGGCAAAGACCATCGTCTAGAGGACTGCGGTCCCCGCCACCTCGCCTATCCTATCGACAAGCTTGTTAAGGCTCATTACGCCTTGATGAACATCGAATGCGACTACGAAGTTCTAAACGAAATCGAAAACGGATTCCGTTATAAC
>JAJPXW010000250.1:7377-9769 GCA_021205255.1 Burkholderiales bacterium | reverse complement strand
ATTATAGGCTCTTAAAGTTGCATAGCCGACTATACCTATAAAAGATGAAAATATAAAAGAGGACAGCCCTACGGATAAGTTAAACAATTTTAAATTCCACTTTAATCCGCATATCGTTCTGAGTTTCCTGCCTAGCCTAAGGAGCGAAGATTTAATCTGACCTACCTTTGTCGTCATCTACACTTTGCCAACATAGCAAATGGCAAAGGTATAGATGACAGTGCAATATTTTTATAAGGGCTATCTTAAATTGAAGTGGTCCATTGACAAAGCACGAGGGGAAACAAATTGGAAGCTTAAAACGCCAATATGAAAATACCTTACATTTCTATTAAGTTATGGAGAAGCTCTTAAGTACCGATCATCTCCTTATATTCCCAACAAAGCTTGCATAGCGTTTAAGCTTTGACCCTAGTGCGTAGACACCGGATATAGTAAAGTATGTTTCTGGTTTGCTGAAGTCTTCTCCTATAGTAGTTTTGACTACATAGCCCGCATTTTTTCATTGCTCGCCAGGATTGCCCGCACTATCGATCCATCCGATATCTTCTAAATAGAAGTGCAAAAAAATAGCATCAATTGAATAGATTGAGACGACGTCCT
The DNA here is from genome assembly GCA_021205255.1 of Burkholderiales bacterium. Lineage (GTDB taxonomy): Bacteria > Pseudomonadota > Gammaproteobacteria > Burkholderiales > Burkholderiaceae_F > JAJPXW01. The sequence continues at coordinate 9,166 of JAJPXW010000250.1, read as the reverse complement.
GGAAAGTAAATAAGGCACTTGCGACGAACAAGACACTTGCTTGGCTAAGAATGTCAACCTTCCCAGTGGATTTTGTGGATTGAGCCGTGACAATTTCCAGAGTTGCAGTTTTATCGGGATTGCCGTTGATGTCCGTATGGACAAGTATTAATGTCTTAGCCGTTGTCATGGAAAATTCTTTTTCTTGTCTTTTTGTGAAAACTTGTGGGTCGGGATTAAAAGTATCTGGACATAAAGTCCCAGCGTTTCCATTGAAAGATTCCGGTTTTATCTGTTTTTCCTCAGGAAGGTCGCCTTGGCTTGATGGAGAAGGTTTTTCTACTTGAGCCGTTGTTTGCATAGCATAAGACGGGAGAACATCATTTGGAGGCGAATTTACTTCTGATGATTTTGTCTCAGGACTGTTCCTAGCCTCCTTAGTTTCTCTAGTTGCTTCCGATGGTCTTTTTGTCTGAGGGAGATTGCGAATGGAATTGCTTTCAAGCACAAGCCGTTTGCGGCGTGGCCTGCTTAGGAGAGCTTCCTTTGCAAGAGCCGACATCCATTTAGGCACTGCGACTCCTAAACGGACATGAACTGCTATGAGAACTCGCAGTAGCCCTTCGGCATCCACATGCACAGCGTGGGCATACCCATGGTTAAAGAGCTGAGGGTAACGTCTAACGTGGTTCTCATCGCCAACGACTTTCCTTACGAATGTGCTTTGGTTAGGAAGAGAATAGGCTTCAGTAGCTTCGATAAGGTCATAGGTGCAATACCATAAGCGTCCAGTGTAGTCTTGCTCCGTCCGTACTATTGCAGATTTACCGGCAACTTCCAGGGGCACTTGCTTAGGGGAAAAGGAGTTTGAGCTTATCTCGCTATGGATTGTCGGAGACCGAATTGGAAGGTCTTCTAAGGTGGCAGACCCGAGATTATCCTCATTTCTGTCGGAGGAAGCATTATTTCTCGATTTGTCTGGCGTTACTTCTTGTATGTTGGCGACGTTGGAGTCTCCTGTAGATTTTTCTAATTCAATCGGGGCCAAGGTGGACGTTTTTGTAATGGACTCAGAATTCTCCCTTCGCTTTTCCTCAGCCGGTGGGAACTGCCGCATACGCTTTGTTCGTCTAGCTTTTAGCCGCAAGAGGTTACTGACGGTTTTTGGAACTTCCGGCTCGGCAACATAAATATCGCTGCCCTGAAACCCAAAGGCGGTCCCAGCTCTAATGTTTGGCCTATTCCACCAGTCGCTTGCTGCAATCTCATACTCCATCCCACAATTAAAAATGGAGCACATGTCCGAGAGGCGATACCAGACAGCATTAAAAGCTTCGAACCATTGAATTGGTTCCTGACTTCTGACAGGGTCGAATCCCTCTAAATGTGCCAATAACGTATTCTTTGCCTCTGTATTGTGCAATGTAGGCAATGGAAGAAATATCCTTTTATCTTTTGCTATGGCGTTTTCATTGAAAGTAGAGGAATATGAGTTGTGAACTTCTGCGGAGGTTGATATGCTTGCCTCCGTGTCCTCTACCTTATTTATGCGGTTAGGATCGTTGATAGAAGCTGTTGCAATTTTCGAACTTTCAGATTGGCTAATGAGCTTCTTTTTATTGACTATGCTTTTAAGCGCTTTTTTAAGGTAGCGTTCGGTGATGTAGAGGTCGATTGTCTGCCCTTCTGTTTCTTCAGGTCGTGAAAACCACTCGTGTTCCCATTCTTTTATGAATGCTTCTCGTACTTCTTCGCAATGAAGGCAGGCGCATATATCGCTAAGGCTATACCAGTCCATTTTTTTGTGTCT
>JAJPXW010000250.1:750-7367 GCA_021205255.1 Burkholderiales bacterium | reverse complement strand
GTCTCTATCGAATGAAGAATGTAGGGAAAGTTGAGATATTGATCGGGCAAGAACTGGTGGAAGTTGGGGTGATTCAGGATAGGCAAGAGTATTTGAGATTGGAGAAAGATTTTTGGATAAATTGACTTCGATCCTTTTACAAATGATTACGCCTTCAGGATATCTGACCGCTATTCTTTTCAATACTTCTTTTCCCCTGGTGTCGAGAAGGTCCCAGGTTAAAAATCCATGACTCCCTTTTAGCCAGTTCAGGACTGTCTGGAATATCTGTGTTTCAGTGCCTTGCAAGCCAGCGGACTGTGCTAATTCTATTGCCTCGTACCATTTTTCTCCATATCTGTCTTCAAAGCATTGGACTGGAATGTATCCAAAGCCAAAGTCCACCCTTAGCGTTTTAGGAGTAACGGGTAATCCATGTAGATAAAAACCTTTGAAGGTACCGGAAGCTCTATGGGTATTGACTGGATAGGAACTATTTGAATCCAAAGACTGATTATTACTGCTTCTTTGGTTAGGCGGCAAATTTGTTTCTCTGGCGATTTTATTTATAGACACTTTGCCTCCTTCCAAGGAACTTACTTCGTTGGGAATCTTTTTATTATCTAAGGAAGTGGACGTCCCTAAGGTTTCTGCAGACAGATGCGTAGATGCCAATTCTTGTGGAACTTCTTTCGAATCTTCTTCAAAAGGCACCAGGTCAAGCCACAGGTCAATTGAGGGAGGATTTCTAGCGAAGGCTACTTTAGGCAGCTTATTGCTTAGTTTTGCTGGAGTCGAGCCTGCACAGGATATGGCGGCTTCTTCACTCACAAGCTTTAGATGCTTGCCACCAACTTCTTTTAGGCGTGTTTGATTCAGTCCAATATGCCGTTGTTGTATCTTTCTTCTTGTTTCTGTATCGAATATACCTATCCCGTCAAAAAGCTCGTAGAGATCCAGCCAACGTTTGTCGTTTATATTCAAATAGTGGACGGTTGGTTTTGGGTTATCCATTCTAGTTTGTGCCTTTGCAGTCTAAAATGCCTATTATTGGCATCCTGTTTCTGCGCTTAACCTCATCTTGATGTTACCTTGCCGGTCGCCAATAACAAATATTATCAATGCCTTTCGATCAAGGATCTGGAAAACATTTTAGGTTTCTTAATGAATTAAAGCTTCTTTAGAGATGCGAATTCTTCTACTTAGTGCTAGCTAGGTAAAAGAGTAAGTGAATAATTTAAGAAAATAGCTTTATAACAAGGCTCATTGAATACTTTAGTTTCCTTGCAAAAACTTAGCTTATTTAGGTCGACTAGTGGGAAGATTTTGCTGTAAAGATATTCTTCAGTTCAATAAGGAAATATTGCACTTCTTCTTTAATGCATTGTTGACATTTATTCCTAAATACTTTTATGCACAGGAAAGTTGTAGTTGCCATAAACCATTGTTACGTTAAGAAGGCGCAATGGGAGGTAGTTTAAAGCCCGCTGAATCGGACTTCAATCAACCATCTGACAAAAACAGCAGAGCCAATAGGGCAGAATAAAAACTGTTTGACAAGGATGGCAAAATTATGAAAGAAGAAATGCTCTTGGAAAAGAAACGGCTCGGGAGCAGATGGCTCATGAAAAAAGAACTCTGCCTGTATATTGGCGGTTATGGTGCGCCGTTAGCCAATTCGACGCTCTACGATTGGATAAATAAGAAGGGTTTTCCAAAACCTATCCATCCATTTGCCCAATTTCCACTGTGGGACAAAGTTGCTGTGGACAACTGGATTAAATCGTTTGCTGCAATTCCAATTGAGAAGCTCGATTAAAACATTGCACTTCCATGGATATTGGAGCTTCCTTTGAAACAGTTGGCCTTTTATCACCTCAATGCATAAAAAGCACGAGTGGAAGTAAATAAGTTTTGAGTAGTGTCTTCAGATGAAATCAGAAATTTCCAAATATCCATACCAGCAAGTAGAAGGCTACTTAACCAAGAAAGTGGTTAGAGCTTTTCTAGGAGGAACGCATCCCGTTGGAACCACAACTCTTTCTGAATGGATTGCAAAAGAGGGTTTCCGAAACCTTTCTATCCATCGCCCAAGACTCCTCTGGTCAAAATCCTGGTTGTTGCATGGGTGGAAGCTAGTAGCAGGGATAGAACTGCTAACAGCCTAATCAAAAACAACTTTCAAAGACTTGGTTCGATTTTCTATCAGTCTCAAAAGCAAAAATTTGTCTTAATAAATGATGTTGGTCACTGAACACGTTAAATACAGTGCACTTACGAACCAACATCTTTTTATTCATATCTTTTATTTTTATGTAACTACGATTGGCAGTTGCTTCCTCTTGCATCTGAAGTGCTCTGACAGTTTTAATTGTCGCTACAAGGCTTAAGGGCTTACTTATAGTTCCTTGAAAAACGGGCATCTGCCAAGTTGATGCTGCTTTATGGGATAAGATAGCAATATGTTTTTCTGGTTTTAACTAAAGCCAGTGGTCTAGGCCTCCGCATCTGCGTTGGTCCCCTAAAGCGTTTAGCTACCAAACAATTCCTACGACTGTAGGAGTCATCAATTTTCTACCCCACAGGGGCTGCGTTTGCCTCTTGGGTGGATTGCGGCCTCTTTTTCTTTTAAGGACCTCAATCCATGACACAAAAAATATTCGACGCGCAAGTCGCGTATAACAATTTTGGCATTCCCGCCGAAGGCACTATTCTTGGTTTCCGCAACACGAACCTTGATGCCACCTCTCTTTCTTTGATTCCAGTAGTTGATCCAAACTACGTGTTTCAGAAAAGAGAGCTGAGCATTATGCGTGCCTGGTGGGAATCGGCTGGCGACGAACCTCTTTTCATCAGCGGCCCTCACGGCTCAGGCAAGACAAGTTGCGTCAATCAGTTTTGCGCCAGGGGTGGAGCACCAGTTGTTTCATTGACTGCACGTTCCCGCCTTGACAGATCTGACTTGACTGGCCACTGGATCATTGACAAGGACAAGTCCATGCGTTTTGTGGATGGTCCGTTTACCCGAGCTTGGAGGAACGGATACGTATTTCAAGTCAATGAGATGTCAGCTGCGCCTGCGGATCTTTGGCTTTCGGTCAATGAACTGCTTGAAGGTGCACCGCTCTTTCTTGAACAGACTGGTGAAGTTGTCAAACGTCATCCAAGGGCAAGGATAGTCATGACTGACAATATCCGTGGTTTGACCGACGACGCTTTTGGCCGTTATCTAGGTCGCAACATACAGGATCCCGCCGTTATGGATCGATGCTGGAAGTTACGCATGGAATATATCGATGCGGAATCCGAAATCAAGTTGATTGAAAACAAGATTCCCGAAGTCGAAGTCCATGGAACCGACTTTGAAGGCTGGAGACATGAATTTGCCACCAGGCTGCGCAAAGCCGCCGAAAGAGTTCGCCTGGCCTATTGCGGCGTGGATACCTCCATGCCAATAGAGGCCACGATCTCCACCCGAATCCTGCTTCGTCTGAAGGATTTGCTCATCATCAGTTGCCGTTCAAAAGAAACTGACTACCGGGAAGCAATGCAATGGGCATTAAGGGTAGCTCTGACCGAATCTTGCGATGAGGCTACCGCTCTGACCATTGAAAAACTCGTCGAAGCCGAACTTGGAAGCATTTGCTCCCATCTGGCAGAACCGAGCCCTGATTAATCAATTCTTTCCTTTCCCAAATTCTTATTCCTATTTCGCCAGTGGGCTGAGTGGCTTTTGCCATTCGGCCTTCATGGTGAATCCCATGAGAGATCAAAATGCAATTAGATACTTTGTTCGATTTCACGCCGGATATGTTTCCCGGTTTTTCCGATAAGTCCTTCAAGGACGAATCCCTTCTTTATGTTGCCTTCAACCTGAGAGTCTGGACTGGAACTGTCACAATGCAGACTGGTAGCGACGAGGGTTCACGCAGCATGGTCCGCAGCCGTATTGTTCCTGCCGAATCCCTCAAGCCGTTTACGGATTTAAGGAAAACGGTTCAGAAGTTTTGCGAACAGTGCGGTGAGAAGTACCTCAACGGATACGTCTTTATGCAAAAGGACAGCAGGAGGTTGCAGAACTTTTTCCAAAACGTCTCGGAGACTTTCTACAAGGATAGGGACGAGAAATTTGCCAAGCTTTTCGTCACTTATAAAAAAGGCCGTGAAGAGGAAGGCAAGGTTCCGGAAGGTTGCGCTCCCAACGTGGAGATGCCACCTTTGGAGCAAGTACTTCGCCTTATCAAGTTTGAATATGCTGTCTTTCCAATAGGCAATAGCCAAAACGGCGGAGTCGCGTCGATTAATTCATTTCTGGATAGCCTTACTTCCAAAATGAACGAAGAAGCGTCCGAACTGCTGGTTCAATTGGATGAAATCGCATTGCCAACCGAAGGTTTCCTATGCAGATGCCAGGCTCTGACCGAAAGGCTGGAGAATTGGAGTCGATTCAGACAGGCGTGGTTTACTCCATGCACGAATCTGAAGAACATTTGCACTGCAATTCGCTATGGCTCGGCCGATGGTCCAAGGAAAAAACTGACTTCAGCACTGAGCGCCATTGCTCAATTGAAGCCTGTCGGTGGCTTCGTAACAACAAGCTTTCCTGTGGCAGAGAGCAAAGTTAGCGTTTCCGTACAGCCTCTGGAGAAGCAGCTTATTGGGTTCGATAAGAGCCAGTATGCCAATGCCAATTCCTCATCTCCCATCATAGCCACCAATGAAATTGAATGTGGATTTCAAGAGGAGCAAGTGAATTCCTTATCGACCGAGATAGACGATGAGGATGGCGTGGAGAAATGGGATTGCTCCATCGAGACGATGCTTTCAAGAGGCCATTCGCTCTTCATCTAATTATTCCCATTATTAATTATTCCAATTCATCCGGACAGAGCAGGGGTTTGACCCCTGTCTTTGTTTGAGGAGTCCAAAATGCAAAGTTTTATCTTTTCCAAGTCTTCCATTCAGGAATCCATTACAACCATGTGTAAAGTCTGGGCGCAGAAAGGTATCTATGTAGGATTCGACAAGAGACCATGCACAGACGGCAACCATATCTACTTAGGGTCACTTAACGGCGCAACGCAGGACGATATGAAAATCGCTCTTTCGCACGCCGCCCATGAAGTCAACCATATTCTCCACACCAACTTTGCCCACCTCTCGCGAGGCCGCAGCGTCATGACACTAATCACCGTCATTGAGGATATTCGGGTAGATAGTTTGGGATTTTCAATTACTCCTGGAACTTTTCTGTTTAGGCAGGACGGAGTCAGGATTCTCATCAACCGCGACCAGGCGATTAAACCGGAGGAAGACGATTCTCCCGAACGTTGCCTTTGTGTTGCTCTCTACTGGGCACTTGCCAAAAAGAAGCTTGGCTACAGGCTTCCCCAAGGTTTTGTCGAAAAGGCCATTGATGCCTTTAAGGGACGGTACGGGGAGAAACTTTTCAATAAGATCCTTGCTCTTGGCCTAAAGGGTTCAGAAAGTTCTGAAACCAAGGAAGTAGTAAGCTTCGCTAGGAAAATCTCCAATCTTTTTGCAAAGCATTTGGCCAAGGAGGAATCTAAGAATCAACAGAGCCAGTCTCCTATGGATACCAGTGATGGCAATAATTTAGGGGGCGAGGATGATTCGTCCGATCCACAGGCTGCAGTGACTAGTTCTTCCAACGGCAGAGGAAAAGGGATTTCAAAGAAATTCGTCAACTTTGAAAATGTCGCGAATGCCGATATGACTGAAGTGACGGAAAGAGTTCTCCAAGGTCTTCACGATTGCGAAGAGGACGAGGAAAAACAAATTCCAGTCTGGCCAGCCGTGGCAACTCCTTTTCCAAATAATGGCAGCTCGAAGTTCCTTCAGGATGCCCAACTGGTTTGGAGTCGCTATGTCAACGAAATTCGTAAATGCCTACAGGCACCTGTTTTTGCCAGGGATGGAATTGGCAGTTTCGGAACTACCTTGGATACTTCCATTGTCTCCCGTGTAATGACTGGAGACAGCAGGATTTTTATTCACCGTGCTGATGTCAGAAGGGAGTCAGCTGCCGTTGCTGTACTTCTGGATAGAAGCGGTTCAATGGAAGGCCATACTCTTTACATGGCAAAGATGTGCAGCTACGCAATTTGCTCGCTCTTTGAGATGATCAAGGGCTGCTCCACAGCTTGCTACGCCTTTCCAGGAATAGTTCGCAATACCATGCTTGAAATCAAAGGTTTTGGGCAAAAATGTAGAAGTTCTTCTGGAAGATTTGCCAATGTGAAGGCTTTCGGTTTCACTCCCTTGTGCGAGACAATGTTTTCGGCTGCAGCCCAGCTCAATATGCAAAACCAGCAGAAGAGAAAACTCATTGTCGTCATTACTGACGGTCTTAATTGCGAACCGCAAAGAATTCGTTCCGCAACTGAAATTCTTACCAAGCAGGGATTTGAGCTTTTTTGCTTGAGCATTGGTTTTCCAGATGATGAACCATTGTTCGAGCGACAAAAGACCATTACCCATTATTCACAGATGCCACAAGCGTTAAAAAATCTGCTGTTCGAATACATGAAGCAGACAAGGCTTGTCTAACCTTTTTACGGCCTCCTAATTTCCTGATGGGAAAGGAGGCCTTTTTCTAACCGCCTTCTATAGAATTC
>JAJPXW010000250.1:0-740 GCA_021205255.1 Burkholderiales bacterium | reverse complement strand
ATAGAATTCAACACAACTACATATAAAAATTCATTCATGACAGGAAAAATTCTCAACTATCTATATCCCGCAACTGTAACTAAAAATAAAGATGGCTCCTACAAAATTAGTTTCCTAGACGTTCCTGAAGCTAAAACAAGCGCAACCACGCAAAAAGAACTTATGGGTAAGGCGGTTAATGCCTTAGTGAATAGTCTCAACACATATGAAAAAGAACATAGGAAATTTCCGTTGCCTTCTGGTTCAAGCACTTCCACATTGCTAGTTCCCATGCCTCTGTCGAGCGTGTCCAAAATCATTGCCCTTAATCGAACAATTGAGACTAACGCTGAAGAAAAAATGAAGATGAAGAACGAGTTACCTTAGGGAAGTGAAATAGCCAGGCAAAACCACTAAAAACTGGGATCCGACAACTTGGTGAAATAGGGCTCTTATCTGGTCAGACTGAAAGTAAATGCTCGAAAGAGCCCACTTTACTTATCCAAACCCAATTCTCTATTTCGAAGTTTCCAATATTTTCGAATTTTAGGGATTCTTCGCCGTTTACTTTTATATCATCTTGGCTAAAGACATATCTCTAGAAGCAATAATCCCAGCGTGGCTAGCCTAATTACTACAACTGATTCAGACTAGAAAACTTTTGGAAATTTAATAAGCTTTTCGTTTAGAGAATTGGGTCCGTCAAATAGCTGGGGACTTCTCTAAATTCAATATTTAGAAACAATGCAATTTTAGCAATA
>JAJPXW010000166.1 GCA_021205255.1 Burkholderiales bacterium | reverse complement strand
TTTTATCTGCCCTTGATTTGCGATTACTACTATTTTTTCTTTCCCTTAGTAGAGGAATTAATTACCGCACATCATTTTTCCTTGGAATTATTCAGGCAAAAGAAAAGCCCCTTCTGTCTTTTGATTTGACATAAGGGGCTTTTCTCTAATTTTTTCTAACCAGTGAAATCTTCCTCTATATTTGCAACAGTATTTCTAAATGGCTTCACTATATAGACATATTTTATTCCTTCGGCATTAACAGCAATTCTAGTTATTTCCAAATCCCTCTGCTGCCCTACTGCCATTACTCTAATCATATGGATGTGATAAATCTTCTCACCCGTAGAGTCCTGATCTTCACCGACAAAGAACGGCAGATCCTCAAAGTTACTATCAATGTTCTTTATAAAATCAGCAATATTGAATCTAACTATATCCAATAAGGCGTTACCGGACATCTGGCACATCAGCTGAGGCTGTTTAATCGTAACTTTCTTCTTATAGCGAAATACCGTATCTTTATGACGGTCATTTACAAGAGACACCACATGAGCCTTAGCCTCCATTCTCAATAGAATTGGACTAAGTCTCTCAAGCCGGACGAAATCGAAGCTTTCTTCGCACTTGCCTACCTTCTTATTAGTGTCCTTATATATTCTCAGACGCCTATCAGGCAACCACTCACTGAAAACCGAGGAGAACCATTCCCTAGATATTTCCTGAATGCGGTCTTTGAATATGTAGCCTATGACTAATGCAATGAAAAGATTCACGCTAATCGAGCCATATCTATCCTGGAATAGGAATGCGATAAGAGTGGCAAATATCATTGACAGCGCCGCTGCGATTCCATAGAGAGTATGTTGCAGGACTGGTGGCCCACTTCTGTACCGAACATCGAGAAATAGAAGGCTTCCAACGTATTTCTTTATAGCCGCCCAGCGGAATAGGAATGCCGACTGCTCATTTTCCCGAGGCGGGATTTCAGTAGGATAGTTGTTATGCAAATACTCTGTTTGCTCCTGCCAGAGGTTTTCAATGGATGTCGTATCCTCGTCTAAATACTTCGTATAGAGCTTCTTTAAATAGAAGTTCGTAATGACAGTCATATACTCGTCACAGTAGTTGAATGCCTTGGAGTTGTATTTATTTTGGATATCAGTGGCTAACGGCTTCAAATCACGAAATCCATTTAACACCTTTCTAATTCCAGAGCTCAAGGCCTCGGCATCTCTTCTGGTGACGTCGACCTCTCGCATATAGCGCTTAACAAGCTTGCGCAATGCACTTTTATAAACTAAGGCAAATAGCTTGCATTCGCTTTCAAAATCGGCAACCTTGTCCTCTTCAGTGGTCGAATAGATCCTTTCAAACTTTTTCTTAAGAACTGACAATGCACCTTGCGGCTTTGTCATCCGTGAAATTTTTTCCACTGGCGCCTGCAGGCGAATGTAGTTCTTGATGCTTCTTCCAAATTCTCCCGCCTTAAAAGTATGGGAATTGATTTGCAGTGCGCTTGGAAGGAAAAAATAGGTTGTAACTTCGTAGGAAAATTCCGGCACGCCCTTTGGAATGGATACGCGCTGCTTGACTTCGAACTGTTTGCTTCCTTGAACTTTCAGAGATTCTTTAATCATCGGTGCCTCCTTTAGGTTCATTTTCGGGTCACGCCCCGTTTCTTACCGATCAGTTTCCAGCCCTATGGAAACCGCTTTACGTTTTTGTTTTACGTAGCCCACGTTATTAGGACAGCCACAGGCCCATGCCTCTGCTGGCTAAGTACCTCCTTTTTCCTTACGGCGCTAAACACTTCAAAATTCCTCCTGTAATATTTCTGTCACATAAATGGCAAAATCAAAAACACATAAAATCCTCCCGGAAGTGCGAATGTCTTCGCATTTCCGGGAGTTATTTCTCTGTTTATCTGTTTTTCTATTGCCCTAAAGGGCGACTATCTTTATTACCTCATGGCGCCTGCTTGTTTTACAAGATAAAGCGGAATCAAGGTAATTAGCATGCATCCAATTAACTGGAGTGGCATCGTGCCCCACCAGGATAATTCTGGCATAACCCTAAAATTTTGACCATACCAATTAATTAGTACGTTGCTCGGAATGACGATAGCCCACAAGGCATTGAAAATCTTGTTGAGGTTAAGGTTATTAGCGTCGATGGAGCGGCAGGCCGAGTCCCATTGGAATCGATTTCTCTTCACAATTCTCTGAGAACGGTCGATGCCGGCTTGTATTTCGGCAACCACATCGTCGGCAAGCCTCATCTCCTGACTCTCTTCTTCCGCAAGCTCACGCAATCTTCTTGCTACTCTATCAAGGTCAAATAAAGATCTAATTACGTAAGATTGGGGCATCTCCGTTTTCTTTAGCTCTTCGTCGACCTCTCTCAAGTTTTCGATACCTGGACTTTCAGTAGTTCCTGTGAGCTTCTGGAACAATCTAGTTTCAATAGCCACATCGTCCAATACTCTATCCAAATGCTCTTGTACGGTTACGAGGTCTTCTATTAATTGTTGAACTAGCAGAAGTGCGACAGTAAGCGCTGTTGGCTCTTCAAAGGCCCGCAAAGCAAATTCGAGACGACCTGGCAGCAGGAAAGTATGACCAGTCTCAACCGTATAGAGGACTTTGCCGTCCGGACTCATGTTCCAGATCATTTCCGAAACAACTAACTCGCCTTGCCTTAATGCAACACCAAGCACGCGGTTCGGACGATTCAAAGTCGTACTATTGCTTGGTAGCAAGTTAACTTCAAGGGAGCGGCCGTAATCAACCAATTCCTCAAGATCCGAAGCGCGTAGACGCTTCCAGACTTTGTCCAAACTCTTTAAGCTAATCATCGCATCCAACCCTTCCAACTGATGTACATCATTGGAATTGCGGTAGATAATGCCGTCAGTCCAATAACGAACCATTCACCACCGGCAGACGTCAGTTCCGGCATGTAGGAAAAGTTCTGACCGTAGAAAGCGCCAACCATTGTCGGTGGTGTAAACACAGCAGTAATAACCGAGAAGATCTTCGTAATCTGGTTCTGCTTAATATCCAATGTCGTCATTAAGGATTCTTCAAGATTACGAATCTTTTCGTGCTGGAAGTGGTCGAATCTGCGCAAGCTTTCAACATCCGACAGAAGTAGTTCAATTCTCTTGAACATCTGAGGATCAGTCACCATTCTTCTGATCCAGCGAGCTGCTCTTGCCAAGGACAATTGACCTTCAATAATATCGGCAACGAGCTCTTCGGCTTCGCTTAGTGCCACGACTGTATCCGCAATATCGGCAACACCAGGCAATTTTCCATGCGTTTCGAATCCACCACTGACATCCACTACTTTCTGGCTGTATCCATCAAGCACCATGGAAACTCTACGGACTGTATTTCTTGCAGCGCCGTTAAGAATGGTTAGGATCTGCATGAAGAGTTCAATTGGTGTCAATCTAGGAGAAAGCGCCAATGTCCGGTTTAGTTCATCCAAGCTGTCCAGCCGGTTTCTTTCGATAGTAACCAATATGTCCTTACCCAGCACCATCAAGATACGGGTTTGGCGGTACTTATTGCCTTCGGTAACGACCTGGTCGACAGGAATTGACAAGTAGCCGTTTTCCTCCAGTACTGAACGTTCTTCCGGATCAACTGTCACTCCGGTTGCTTCCTGGAATTTCTTCACACGTTCATGGTCGTTTTCCATCAACCTTACCCAAGGTTGAGGAAGGCGATCGATAAAGAACTTCTTGCTGTCGTCTTTCATTTGTGTTCCTCAGCAGTCTTTTGCTCTTCTATCTCAACTGCGGCCTTTTGTTCGGCTGATTGCACAATAGCGGCTGCCGTCTCGGCTTCCTGCGCTGCGTTCTTTTCATCAAGATAAGCTGCGCCATAAAGATGAAATACTGCGAAACCGCCAAGAATTAGTACATAAAGACCAGTTACAGCGATCATGATTTCGCGTTCAAGAAGAGCTGTCTTTGGACGGTTAGCGCGAGCTGCCTCAATAGCCTGACGACGAAGCCTTGAAGCTTCATTGAAGTCAGATAGTGTCAGGTCAGCATTCCATACCAACCCATCTACGAAATGGGCATGCGTGCCAGCCCCACTTGTAAGTTTATCGTTTGAAGCCATTTATCTTCTCCAAAATTCTTATATGGAATGTTTAACGCAACCATCCGCGTTGCTTTACGTAAATAATTGGTAGCAGAGCCAAGCACAGTGTGAAACACAAGGTGACCGGTTCAGCGTACGGCCAATCTAGAAGTGGAAGCACTTCCAAGTTCATTGAGTAGTAGGTGGAAACCAATAGAGCTGGCAGAAATACGGCAGCCATCACGGTAAACACCTTAATAATCTGGTTTTGTTTTGTGGAAAGAGCAAGTTCGTTAACCAACTGTAGGAACCTTACCCTTTCATGCAGGAACTGAACATCGCCTTCGACAGCCTTAATATCGCTCATTAAAGTTGAATACTGGTTCTGCAGCAGAGTGTCCGACTTACCGACGTTGGAGCCGGCTCGACGAGCAGTTAGTCCCAAGACCAGTAAGTTTTCAGCGCAGCGGCTTAAGGTGTCTTCAATGCCACCAAGCAGAACTTGTGTCTGTACTACGTCAGTTACGCCGAAGTCTTTTCCTTTAGCGTCCAAAGTCTCCAATACGGAAGTCGATTGAGCCAAGCCTTGGCTTACCTCTTCATTCATATTGTCGAGCAAATCGTCAGCCGCATCGCTCAATGTCTGCAGAATAACTGCGAAAGCATCATAGATTCCGTTATCTCTACCGTCTCTTTTCAGGCTTCTTGCCGCCTGATTAAGAGGATATGGAACGGGATAAGGCTTAAGCGAGATTAAATAGTCTTTATTAATGATGAAAAGCACCTGGCTTTCCATACGCAACTTCCCTTCAGGATAAGCAAACCTAATCTTGTAGATTGGAGAAGCCCCTGTTAAGTCCGTTGCATTGTCCAATCGAAACGCATCCAGTCTTACACCAGTGATGTGCTCGATCTGCGTTACTGCCATTGGATCATTGGTATTAAAACGCAACCAAACGCCACTGGAAACCTTTTCCTCGGTTTTCACTTCATCGCTGGGTGCTATTTTGTCAGCATTTTTTTCTGCCATGTCAGCTCCTGGAATTAATGTTTGACTGGTGCATTTTCTTGGCCAACTACCCCATAGAAGGACGAATGGGTCGGAGACTTGGAAGACGTTACTGTTTCCTTGTCATAGTTGTAGAAATGAATGCCTAGGATGATTGCTGTTAACAATCCCCAGGAGGCAATCACAACCATGAGGGAAAGCCGCTCGTATCTAGTAGTTCCAACAATCTTGCGCTTCTGAGGCTTAATTACGCCACTGACACGATTGAAGATCTCATGTTGAACCCAATCGTGCGAGACCGGCTCGTTATTAGGGCCGACAACTTCTTTTGAAGCCTTTTTTTGTTTCACTTTCTTCTCGTTCATGCAAAGCCTTGGTATTTATGGGTTCTGAAACAAAACTTTGTTCTGGCATTTGTTGTAACTTGGGTAATTACAACAACCTCATTCTGAGACTAGAACAGAGATCGATCTTGCAAAGAATTTAGTGGCTAAATCAGGTAACTAAAACATTAAATTTTTGGCATGCCAATGTTATAGCTAGACACTTTTAGCAATCATGACCGGAACGTAGATGGGTGATCCACTTAAGATTTTCAAGGCTTTTCCAATAGGTGATGGAATTTTTAATTCTCAAATTAACTAGCTCACTTTCAACTACCGGATTCGGCATTTCAAAGAGAAGCAGAGTTAGTATACCCAATAGAATTAAGCACCTTTTATTCAAATCGAATCGGCATGTTGCCAGAATCGGCTACAACTTAAGCCGTTAAATTCTTTAAAAGTCGACTACTGTCTTCGTCCATGATCTCTCCCCTTTTAAAGGTTTAAAGAAGAGGTAAATGGCTCACACTTACCAGAAGAATCAGACAGGGTGCTTAACTACTTGCACAGTGAATAGAAATTCTAGTTTGCCGTGTGGGCTTCAGCTCTGTGGGGCGATGAAACTGTGTTAGTTCACGCCTTTTGTCGACATGAACTGTTCAAACCTGCGAATGAAGTCTCCTCCATTTTGCGGCAACAGCCCGTATCCCCGCGGTAGCCTCGCTTACCGGAACGGGGCGCATTTTATGCGAATAAATTAGTAAAAACGAGATTATGAGAAAAATAAGGATTTCTACTTAAACACTCAAATATTTACCTTCTGGCTATCCCTCTCAAAAGCCTATCGAATGGCGCTTTTAACATTATCTATAATCGTATTCTTCCATGAAGTAACATAAATGCGAAAACTTTGGATGGCCCATGTTTCTAAATCCGAAATTCCTTTTAGCAGCTAAGCCAACGCCTTTTTTGCATCTTCTTGAAAGAGAATTGGAAAATATTGGCCGAGTCTCAAGTATCGATCTCACCTCTCCGCCTTTCCGAGATCAGGGTGCATGCGTAGCCTTCGTCTCCTTGGCCAAGCCCGACATCCTTATCCACATCCATTTGCAGTGCGAAGAAGCACTCAAAGCTCAAATTCCGATTGCACTTCAACACGGCCTAATCGGTACCGATGCTATTTTTATTCATCTATCCGATACAAACTTATATGCAGGCAATAAAGGAGACCTGTACACCGAGGAGGATGTCCCTGACTTGCAAGACTTAAAAGCATTGCAAGTTGCAAAAGCCCACCAGGAGTTAATAGAGGAATTTGTTCATACGGTAGTCATTAGAAGCGGTAGGATTTTAGGCTCAACATCATCTTGCCAATTAAAAAAATTTATTAATTCCTCTCTCGGCAGACGCCATTTAACGCTAAATCCTGGAAACCGCACAAGCTTAATTTCAGAGCGGCAGGCCACAAAACTCCTAACTCACATTATTAAAAAAGCCGTCGCTGATAAAAATGTTGCCGGCATCTTTAACTTGGCATGCATTGGGACACCGTCTGAATTCGAATGGCAGACTCTTGCCTTGCAAACGGCTAGGAAAGTAAGACCTGATTTAGTCTGGCCAATGACCGCAATGAGAAGAAGCTATGTCAAGGAAGAAAATGTTGGGCTCGATTGCACTAAATTTCAATTTGCTACCGGCATGATTTTGCCAGATTGGCAAGATGCAGTTGTCGAAGCAACTGTGAACCAGGTCGGGCTCCTTGGTCGTTAATTTGAGAACCTTTAAGTAAAAGAAAGGGACTGCTAGCAAAAGCGCACAAGTCCCTAATCTCCAGAATTCAAGCCCAAAGGCATCGACCTTCTCTCTCAAGCAATAAAAGGAATATTCTCCTCAATGCTTTTAAGAATCAGAGCTAAAAATCATTTTTCGTCCCGACGGCTACCGATAAGGTTTCCAATCTGCTTTCCGCGTTCCGGATCCTCCTTTGGTGGCACATCTCCTTGATAGTATTCGTAGTTAAGGAAAGCCTTTACTTGTTCTCCCATTTCCTGGGCCTTGGAAGCTAGCTTTTCAAGAGAACCCTTAATTTCGTTCAAGGCATCGAAGACAGGTTTCAGATCAGGATTCTTTTCCGCCTTCTGCTCAAGTTCTCCAAATGTTTCCTGGATACGATCCCGCACTTGATGGAACATGACCGGAATTAGCCCATAGTCATCGGCTACCCTACTGTTCTGCGGCAGACGCTTGCGTCCAGCCACTCCCTTTTCAACAATTTTGACTAAATGATGGGCTTTTCTCTCAATAACCCTTCCAAGCTTCACTAAGGAGTTCTTGAGCTTTTCGACTTTCTCCAGGATTACGGGCACCTCCTTATGAACTTTCTTCTTGAGCTTTTCAGCATCAAGCTTGTCTTCGTTGTACTCCTTAACAAGCGCTTTAAAAGCTTCCGAACCTTGTAAAAGTTCATTGGTCTTGGCCATCATCTCTTTTGAAGCTTCTTCGAGGTCATAGCCCATCTCTTCGCCCTTTTCGTAGGCTTCTTCTTCCAGTGTTTTCTTTGGGTCTGCCATTTTCAAATTCCTGGTTAGATCATTAGTGAAAGGATGCGATTTTTACAGCCTTTTGCGATAAGCATGCCTATTTTTAGGCTTTTTCGGGCTTATTAGCCGTATAGCGCAATATATCTGCCGAGAGCTTCATGGAACAGAAATTTGGTCCGCACATGGAACAGAAATGCGCTTTTTTCATACTGGCTTTCGGTAGCGTCGCGTCATGGAATTGAATTGCCTTTTCTGGATCCAAGGCAAGGTGGAATTGATCTTCCCAGCGGAATTCGAACCTAGCCTTGCTCATAGCATTATCCCGATACTGCGATCCATTTACGCCTTTAGCCAAGTCGGCAGCATGAGCCGCAAGCTTATAAGTAACAATGCCCTCACGGACGTCGTTTTTATCCGGTAGGCCAAGATGCTCCTTCGGAGTAACGTAACAAAGCATGGCTGTTCCATACCAGCCAATCATGGTTCCGCCTATAGCCGAAGTGATATGGTCGTATCCTGGTGCGATGTCTTCAACTAGCGGTCCTAATGTATAGAAAGGGGCTTTCTGGCAAAGTTCGATTTCCTCTTCCATATTCTCCTTAATCATCTGCATCGGAATGTGGCCTGGTCCTTCGATCATTACTTGTACGTCTTTTTCCCAGGCCCGTTTGCAAAGCTCGCCTAGAACCTTTAGTTCGCCAAATTGCGCAGCATCGTTTGCATCGTGAAGGCAACCCGGTCTCAAGCCGTCCCCTAGGCTTAAAGCTACATCGTATTGGCGGCAAATATCGCAAAGCTCATCGAAATGCGTATAAATCAGATTCTCCTGATCATGTTCAATACACCATTTCGCCAAAATGGAGCCGCCTCTGCTCACAATCCCTGTTAGGCGCTGTGCGGCATAGGGAATCAACTCCTTAATCAATCCAGCATGGACAGTAAAGTAATCGACGCCTTGCTCGGCTTGCTCAATAAATGTGTCCTTGAGAATCTCCCAATCGAGTTTTTCGGCATAGCCATTGACTTTTTCAAGAGCTTGATAAAGTGGCACAGTACCGACTGGCGCCGGAGAATTTCTCACAATCCATTCCCGAGTCTCATGAATGTTCTTTCCAGTGGACAGGTCCATCACAGTATCGGCTCCCCACCTAACCGACCACACCATCTTCTCGACTTCTTCGGCAATACTCGAACCTAATGCCGAATTACCAATATTGGAGTTTATCTTTGTAAGGAAATTTCTTCCAATTACCATCGGTTCGGATTCCGGATGGTTGATGTTCATGGGCATCAAAGCTCGGCCAGCGGCTATTTCGGAACGCACGAACTCTGGGGTAATCTGACTTGGCAAAGGATCATTTTTAGGCAACGGCACACCGGGATGCTGGGACAGAAGCATATGGGCCGCTCGTGAAGAACAATTCTTTCTAACTTCCTCCTCGTATTTTTGACGCAAGCAATTTTCTCGTATTGCTGCGAATTCCATTTCTGGAGTAATTATTCCTTGCCGAGCATAATGAAGCTGCGTCGGACATTTACCAGGTAAAGCCTTTCGCGGTAGATACTTAGACGGGAAACGAATGGCATCCAGTTTTTTGTCAGCTAATCTTTCCTGACCATATTTGCTTGTCAAGTCAGAAAGTATTTGAGTATCCGCCCTCTCTTCAATCCATTTTTCCCTAAGTCTAGGCAATCCTGCTCCGTAATCGACTTCCTCCCCTGGCAACGTATACGGACCGGAAGTGTCATAAACATAAATTGGAGGGTTTTTCTCCGCAGGGCTAAGCGGTGTCTCCGGACTATCCTCAAGAATAATTTTTCTCATCGGAACTTTAATATCAGGACGGCTTCCTTCTACATAGATTCTTTCGGAAGCTGGAAATGGTACAGT
>JAJPXW010000361.1:9502-9839 GCA_021205255.1 Burkholderiales bacterium | reverse complement strand
ATATAAAATTACAGAATCTTACATCTTGCAATCCTAACCTCTAGTTCTGGGTTGCTATCTCTTCACCTCAAAGGAGTCCCAATATGGATTCAATGCATGGTTTTTGGGATTCAGTCTCGACCAACTTTATGGCTGGCGTTGACTGGTTTCATAATACCTTCAATGCTTTTTCCGGTTTCCTATGGTCCTATGTGCTGATCATTATGTTGATTGGACTAGGACTTTGGTTTACTTACAAAACAGGCTTCGTACAAATCCTCTATTTAAAGGAAATGTTTAGAGTCATTGTGGCAAGCTCAAGAGTTCCGCCACCTAATGGCCACATTTCCCCTTTCCA
>JAJPXW010000361.1:0-9492 GCA_021205255.1 Burkholderiales bacterium | reverse complement strand
CTGCTTCCCGTGTTGGCGTCGGTAATATTGCGGGTATCGCAATTGCAGTGGCTACTGGTGGTCCAGGTGCTATTTTCTGGATGTGGATGATCGCTACCGTAGGTGCGGCTAGTGGCTTTGTCGAATCGACTCTGGCTCAAATCTATAAAACACACAAGCCTGGTGGCGGCTTCTTAGGAGGACCGGCTTACTACATTAAGAACAAACTGGGATCTGCCTTTTTCGCAGGTGTTTTTGCAGTATTGATTTCAGTTACCTACGGCTTGATTTTCAATTCCGTGCAAGCCAATACAATGGCTCAATCCATCAAGACGACTTTTAATATCGATCCAGTCTGGACAGGTATTTTTGTTGCTCTTCTTACAGCCGCTGTAATTTTAGGCGGTATGACGCGTATTGCTAAAGTCGTTGGTGTCATGGTCCCATTCATGGCTGGAGCCTACTTGCTTCTCGCCATTGTGGTAACAATACTGCATATCAATCTTGTCCCTGAAGCTATTTGGAATATCGTTATAAGCGCTTTTGGATTCAAGGCTGTTGGCGGCGCTGCAATTGGCATAGCTTTGATGACTGGTATTAGACGTGGCCTGTTCTCCAACGAAGCTGGTATGGGTGCCGTCCCTAACGCAGCTGCTTCTGCTGATGCTTCCCACCCGGTTAAACAGGGCTTGATTCAGGCTCTTGGCGTTTATTTCGACACGCTGATAGTCTGCACTGCTTCTGCCATGCTCATTCTTCTTTATCCGGGTTGGAATGAAAGCGGTCAGACAGGCATTAACCTAGTTCAATACACTGTTTCTTCAGAGTTTGGTAGCTGGATAAATCTATTCATTACGGTTGTGGTTCTCTTCTTTGCCTTTAGTTCCATTATTGGTAACTATTTCTACGGTGAAATGAACATGCCGTTTATTTCTAAGAAACCAGCAGCATTGCCAATCTTTAGAGCATGCGTCATTGCAATGGTTTTCATTGGATCGGTTGCAGGCCTGTCCTTAGTGTGGGATTTGGCCGACCTCTTTATGGCTTTGTTGGCAATCGTTAACTTAGTAGCTATTGCATTGCTTGGAAAGTATGCCTTTGCCGCTTTGAAAGATTACCAAGACCAAAAGAAGAGAGGTATTCTTGAGCCAACTTTTGATCCGTCTTGCTTACCAGACCAGGTCGGTATTTATTGCTGGCCCTTAGAACCTGCTAAGACTGAACCTGCGCAAGAAAAGGCTGCGCCTGCAAAAGCTAAAAAGGCTCACGCCAAAGGAAAAGCAAAGTAGAAAAGGTAGTCTTTTAGCTACTTAAATTCTTTAG
Organism: Burkholderiales bacterium; assembly: GCA_021205255.1. Lineage (GTDB taxonomy): Bacteria > Pseudomonadota > Gammaproteobacteria > Burkholderiales > Burkholderiaceae_F > JAJPXW01. The sequence goes on along the minus strand of JAJPXW010000361.1, from coordinate 8,190 downwards.
CTTACGTCTTTAGAAAATCCCCGCTTAGTCGGGGATTTTTGTAAATAGACTCTTTTTGCTCATTTCTCTGTTGCGTATGTCTGCAACTTATTGTTAATAATGGCATACTCACGTAATTCGTCAGAAAATTACTTTAAGAAATAAATATGCCCCTGACTCAAACACACACTCAAACTCCTAAGACTTTATACGATAAGATTTTTGATGAACATGTGGTTCGTACGGAAGAAGATGGTACGTCCACTTTGTATATCGACCGTCATCTTGTTCATGAAGTAACAAGTCCGCAAGCATTTGAAGGGTTGCGACTTAATGGTAGGCCTTTATGGAGGAAATCCTCCATTGTCGCAACAGCCGACCACAACACTCCCACGGAAGGTTGGGAAAAAGGAATGAAAGGCATTACTGATCCGATTTCCCATCTACAGGTTTCTACACTTGATAAAAATATTGCAGAAAACGGTTGCGCAGCCTATTTCCCGTTCTTAAATGACAGTCAAGGTGTTATCCATGTGATGGGGCCTGAAGAGGGAGCTACGCTTCCAGGCATGACTGTGGTTTGTGGAGACTCCCATACCAGTACGCATGGAGCTTGCGCCGCTATTGCCTTTGGCATTGGCACGAGTGAAGTAGAACACGTCATGGCTACGCAGACTTTACTAACTAAAAAAATGAAAAACATGTTGGTTAAAGTCAATGGCAAGTTGCAGCCTGGAGTATTTAGTAAGGATTTAGCTCTGGCCATTATTGGCAAAATCGGTACAGCCGGTGGTACGGGCTGCGCCATAGAATTTGCCGGGCCTGCGATTAGCGCCTTGTCCATGGAAGGACGCATGACTCTTTGCAATATGGCAATTGAGGCCGGAGCGCGTTGCGGATTAGTGGCGGCCGACAATACAACTATTGAGTATATGAAAGGACGTCCTTTAGCGCCTGAAGGCGAACTCTGGGATCAAGCAGTCGAATATTGGAAGACTTTGCATAGTGACGAAGGCGCAAAATTCGACCAAGTCCTCGAAATCGATGCTTCTGAAATCGTGCCCATGGTAACCTGGGGAACTTCTCCGGAAATGGTCGCTCCAATTACTGGCAAAACGCCCAATCCGGCAGATCAAAAAGATCCTGTCAGAAGAGAAGGATGGGAGAGAGCCTATAAGTACATGGATCTCAAACCCGACACTCCAATTACAGACATCAAACCCGACAATGTTTTTATTGGTTCTTGCACTAACGGCAGAATTGAGGACTTGCGGGCAGCCGCACATGTAGTAAAGAAACTCGGCAAGAAAGTAGCCCCCTCTATTAAACAGGCTTTAGTAGTTCCAGGCTCTGGCTTAGTTCGTAAACAGGCTGAGGACGAAGGCTTAGATAAGATATTTATTGATGCCGGTTTTGAATGGAGGCAACCAGGTTGCTCAATGTGCCTGGCCATGAATGCCGATAAGTTACAGCCTGGAGACCGTTGCGCATCGACTAGTAATAGAAACTTTGAGGGTAGGCAAGGCAATAAGAGCAGAACGCATCTTTGTTCTCCTGCCATGGCAGCCGCTGTTGCCCTTGAAGGTCACTTTATAGACGTCAGACCATTATTCTGAAGGAGCGGAAATGGAAAAGTTCACAGTCGTAAAAGGCATTGTTGCCCCTTTGGATAGGTCTAACGTTGATACTGACGCCATTATTCCAAAGCAGTTTCTTAAGTCCATTTTCAAAACTGGGTATGGACCAAATCTTTTTGATGAATGGCGCTACCTAGATAAAGGTGAACCAGGAAAGGATCCGGCTTCAAGGATTCCAAATCCAGACTTTGTGCTAAATAAGCCAAGGCATAAGGATGCAAAAATTTTGCTTGCCCGTAAGAATTTTGGGTGTGGCTCATCTCGCGAGCATGCTCCTTGGGCGTTGACGCAATATGGCTTCAGAACAGTAATTGCACCAAGCTTTGCCGATATTTTCTATAACAATAGTTTTAAGAACGGCCTTCTTCCAGTAGTTCTTCCGGAAGAAGTTGTCGATAAGCTATTTAAAGAAACTGAATCCAATGATGGCTACGAGCTGACTGTTGATTTGAATCGAAGCGTTGTGATTGAGCCGGATGGAACTGAACATAAATTTGAAGTTCCGGAATTCAGACGGCATTGCTTACTTAATGGACTCGATGATATTGGCATCACTTTGCAGCACAAGGACGAAATTAAGGCGTTTGAAGATAAGCGTCTAGCTGAAAAACCATGGCTTGTTAAGACACTTCAATAACTTAGAGGTCTTGATTTTTCGTTTCTGTTTCTTGATTCTCGGTTTTCCATTCTCAGTGAATTAAAGTAGCCACTTATTTAAAGCTTTCAACGCATTAGGCTTTTAGAAATAAAACTTTTGTGGAAATTTTGAGACAAAACACGATTTAATGAATATAGAGGAAAGAACATAGATGACAAAGAAGATTGCCGTCCTGGCCGGCGATGGAATTGGCCAGGAAATCATGGATCAGGCTATTAAGGTACTGAAAGCCATGAACCTCGACCTAACTTTTGAAGAAGGATTAGTCGGTGGCGTCGCTTATGCGGCTACAGGCCATCCATTGCCGGAAAAAACTTTAAAGTTAGCAAAAGAAAGTGATGCGGTACTCTTTGGCGCAGTCGGAGATTTCAAGTACGACCACTTGGAAAGATCGCTACGGCCGGAGCAGGCCATTCTTGGTCTTAGAAAAGCGCTTGGCCTCTTTGTGAATTTGCGTCCAGCTATTTGCTATCCGGAATTGACTAATGCCTCCACCCTTAAGCCAGAAGTCGTTTCAGGATTAGATCTTCTTATTGTTCGCGAGCTAACTGGCGATGTTTATTTTGGTAAGCCACGTGGCAGAAGGCAATGCCCGGACGGCCCTTTCGAAGGGGCTTTAGAAGGGTTCGATACTATGCGCTATTCAGTGCCTGAAATTGAAAGAATTGCGCATGTTGCATTTAAAGCTGCGATGGGAAGATCCAAACATCTGACTAGCGTAGATAAAGCAAATGTTCTGGAAACTAGCCAAGTTTGGCGTGATGTGATGACTAGGATCTCTAAAGAATATCCAGAAGTTGAATTTGACCAGATGTATGTCGATAACGCTGCCATGCAACTTGTTAGAGCACCGAAGAAACTCGATGTTTTAGTGACGGGTAACCTCTTTGGCGACATCCTATCTGACGAAGCGGCTATGTTAACTGGTTCTATCGGAATGCTTGCCTCGGCTGCTTTAAATGATAGAAAGCAGGGACTTTACGAACCTTCTCATGGGTCAGCTCCTGACATTGCAGGCAAGAACATTGCTAATCCAATTGCTCAAATCTTGTCAGCGGCCATGATGCTCCGTTATTCTTTAGATATGCCTGAAAAAGCGCTTCAGATTGAAAATGCGGTGAAGAAGGTATTGGCACAAGGATATAGGACAGTTGATATCTGGAGTGAAGGCTGCAAGAAAGTCAGTTGTTCGGAAATGGGCGATGCCGTAAAAGCCGCTTTATAGTTTTAGTTATCTATTAGTTTAGTTATCTCATCTCGGAGGATTATCAATGCTTCAACTGGGGATGGTGGGCTACCGCGGAATGGTAGGATCTGTGTTGATGGCAAGAATGAAGGAAGAAAAGGATTTCGATTTAGTAAAGACTGTTTTCTTCTCTACTAGCAACCCAGGAGGTAAAGCTCCTGAAGTACCAAATGGCGATTCTGTATTAAAGGATGCGGACGACCTAGGTTCGCTTGCCGAATGCGATGTTATTTTGTCTTGCCAAGGGGGCGATTGGACAAAATCGCATTACAAGCCCCTAAGAGACAAAGGCTGGAAAGGCTATTGGATTGATGCGGCCAGCGCTTTAAGAATGTCTCCTGATGCCATTATCGTTTTGGATCCAGTCAATATGGATGTGATTCAGAAGGGTCTAAGAAATGGCGTGAAAGACTATATCGGAGGCAACTGCACTGTTAGTCTGTTGCTGATGGCTCTAGACGGCCTTATTAAGACTGGCAATATCGAGTGGATTAGTACGATGACTTACCAGGCCGCTAGCGGTGCAGGCGCAGCCAATATGCGTGAACTCCTTGAGCAGATGGGTGACCTCTATGGAGTAGTTGCTAAAGATCTGGAAGATCCACGTTCCTCTATTCTTGAAATTGACCGTAAGGTCACTGAAGAGATGCGCAGTCCAGAGTTCCCGGTCAAGGCTTTTGGTGTCCCATTGGCTGGCAGCTTAATTCCATGGATCGATACTGAAGTGGCTAATGGCCAAAGCCGTGAGGAATGGAAAGGCGGCGCCGAGGCCAATAAGATTCTTGGCTATCCACCTATTGGACAGACTGGTTGCCTTCCTATCGATGGAATCTGCGTACGTATCGGAACCTTAAGATGCCATTCACAAGCCTTGACTATCAAGCTTAAGAAAGACATGGACTGCGAAGATATTGAAAAGATCATCGCCGGTGGTAACGATTGGGTGAAAGTCATTCCTAATCACAAGGAAGAAACTATCCATGAACTGACTCCAGCTAAAGTTGCTGGCACTTTGACAGTTCCAATTGGCAGAATCCATAAGCTAAATATGGGACCAGAATATGTCGGTGCCTTTACTGTTGGAGATCAGCTTCTGTGGGGTGCCGCTGAACCACTGCGCCGCATGTTGCGGATCTTGGTGGATTACAAGGCCGCCAATTAAACTGACTTGACAGATGCGTGTAGCTCTAGGTCTTGAGTATGACGGTTGCGCTTATGAAGGTTGGCAGACACAACCTTCCAGGCGCACCGTTCAGGACGTCCTACAAGCGGCGGTTTTTAAATTCACTCAAGAAAAAGTAAAGGCAGTCTGTGCGGGTCGCACAGATGCCGGAGTGCACGCAACTGGTCAGGTTGTACATTTGGACGCCATGGCAATTAGGACTGAACAGTCCTGGGTGCGTGGCGTTAATTCATTTCTAGAACCAACAGTCTGTGTTCGCTGGGCACGTATTGTGCCAGATGATTTTCACGCTCGCTTTTCTGCTTTTTCTCGCTCCTACGAGTATTGGATAGCCAATGAGCCTATGCGATCGGCTCTACTTGCAGGTAGAACAGCATGGATATTTAGACCGTTAGACGAGCAACGCATGCAGGAAGCTACAACCTCATTAATTGGCACACATGATTTCAGTAGCTTCCGAGCAGCCGGCTGTCAAAGCAAGACCCCTATAAAGACTATTTCGGAGATGTCTGTGGATAGATTTGGCAGATTGATTCGAATTCGCGTGAAAGCGGACGGCTTTCTCTATCACATGGTTAGAAATATAGTTGGTTGTCTTGTGTATATTGGCACGGGTGCAAGGCCTGTGGAATGGATGCAGGAGGTTTTGGAAGCAAAAAGCCGCGATGCGGCGGCTCCAACATCTTATCCTGCTGGACTTTATTTAAGCAGAGTAGGTTATCCGGAAAAATTTGGACTTCCTGACAAAGGAAAAAGTCCGTTTGCGGTAGACGAATGAGAACACGAATAAAAATGTGCGGAATGTGTAGCAAGCAGGATATTGAAAATGCTTGCTCGTTAGGCGTCGATGCCGTTGGATTCATTCTTTATCCAAAATCCAAGCGCTATGTGGAACTTGATGCATTAAGAGAACTTGTTAAATCGGTTCCTTCTTTCATTACGCCAGTGTTGCTTTTCGTGAACCCGAACGAAGAATTAGTCAGGCAAGCCTTGGAAATTGTTCCGAATGCCCTACTGCAATTTCATGGTCAGGAACCTGCTGACTTCTGCGCAAGCTTTAAGCGGCCGTGGATTAAGGCAATACCTATCAATTCAGCTGATTCACTTAAAGAAGCTAAGCGTATTTATGGCCAAGCGCAGGCATTTCTTTGTGATACACCCACGCAATTGTGGGGCGGAAGTGGAAAAACATTCAATTGGCAACTATTATCCGATAATTCGGAAAAAATAATTTTGGCTGGAGGCTTAACGGCTGAAAATGTTCAGGATGCTATTAAAGCGCTAAGCCCCTATGCCGTGGACGTGTGTTCGGGAGTTGAACGAGAACCAAGAAAAAAAGATTTCGAACGCATGAAGAAGTTTATTGAACAAGTCGGGTTAGCCGATTCTGCTATGGCTAGCCGCAACTAGAACTAGATAGGAAATAAGGAATATGGAATACAACTTTCCTGACAAAGAGGGTCATTTCGGCCCGTATGGCGGAAGCTTTGCCAGTGAAACTCTCATGCCTGCACTTAATGAACTTAGGGAGGCCTACGAGAAATATAAAAACGATCCGGACTTTATTCAGGAGTTCCGGTATGAACTGGAACACTTTGTCGGTCGCCCTTCTCCTATCTATTGGTGTAAAAGGTTAAGTAAGGAAAATGGCGGCGCTCAGATTTTTCTTAAAAGAGAAGACCTGAACCATACCGGTGCCCATAAAATTAATAACACGATTGGCCAGGGACTGCTAGCTAAGCGTATGGGCAAAACCCGTATCATTGCTGAAACCGGAGCTGGCCAGCATGGCGTAGCAGCAGCTACAGTGGCCGCTCGCCTAGGCATGGAATGCGTTGTGTACATGGGTGCTGACGATATCGAACGCCAAATGGCCAACGTCAATAGAATGCATTTGCTTGGAGCTAGAGTCGAACCTGTAACAAGTGGCTCAAGAACTTTAAAGGATGCTCTTAATGAAGCCATGCGTGACTGGATCACTAACGTAGATAACACTTTCTACATTATTGGTACTGTCGCCGGTCCTCACCCCTACCCAACCATGGTGCGCGATTTCAATTCCGTAGTGAGCCAGGAATGCCAAGTTCAAATGCCTAAGCTAATCGGTAAGGATCCTGACTATGTTATTGCCTGCGTTGGAGGTGGCTCCAATGCAATGGGAATTTTCTATAACTACATTCCCAAAGATAACGTGAAGCTAATTGGCGTAGAGGCTAATGGACTTGGACTATCAAGTGGCAAGCATGCGGCTAGCATACAAGCGGGCTCCCCAGGTGTACTGCACGGCAATCGAACCTACATTATGCAAGATGAGCATGGCCAGATTCTGCCAACCCATTCCATCTCAGCTGGACTTGATTATCCCGGTGTAGGGCCAGAACATGCCTATCTCCATGATATTGGCCGAGCGCAGTACGTGGGTGTTGAAGACCACGAAGCGTTAGCGGCTTTCCATAAGCTTTGCAGAATCGAAGGCATTATTCCAGCTCTTGAATCTAGTCATGCAGTGGCTTATGCATTAAAGCTAGCAAAGAAGTTACCACCAGATAAAAATATCCTTGTCAATCTCTCCGGACGCGGAGACAAGGACCTCCATATCGTATTTGAGCACATGAAGGAAACCAAGGAGCAAACTCATGGCAAGGATTGAAAACTGCTTTGCTCGCCTTAAAAAAGAAAATAAAAAGGCATTAATACCCTATATTTGCGCAGGCGATCCATCGCCGTCTCTGACTGTGCCGATCATGCATGCTCTAGTACGAGGCGGAGCCGATGTGATTGAACTTGGAGTGCCGTTTTCAGATCCTATGGCCGATGGAAAGACTATTCAATACGCTAGTGAGCGTGCTCTGATTAAGGGTATGACTTTGCGGAAAGTGTTGGATCTAGTCAATCAGTTTCGAGGTGAAAATTCCACTACTCCTGTAGTTCTTATGGGATATGCCAACCCAATTGAAAGAATGGGAATCGACACTTTTGTTAAAGAAGCGTCCGATGCCGGAGTCGATGGTGTATTAGTAGTTGACTATCCCCCTCAGGAGAGCATTGAATTGAAAGATAAACTGCATGCCGAAGGTATTGATACGATTTATCTTTTAGCTCCAACTTCAACCCAGGAAAGAATTCAGGAAGTTGTCGATAACGCAAGCGGCTATATCTATTACGTCACTGTCAAGGGAGTCACTGGAACAAAGAAAGCAGATGCGGTAAAAGTTGCATCGAAGTTGCCAGAGATTCGCAAGGACACATCCCTACCAATTTGCGTGGGCTTTGGAATTAAGGACGCGCAAAGCGCAGCTGATATGGCGCGGATTGCCGATGGCGTTATTATTGGAAGTCGCCTAGTCATTGAATTACAGCAGGCTGGTGAGAAAGCACCGCAGAAAGCAGAAGAGTGGCTAGGACAAATAAGAACAGCAATGGATGCACCAATAAGCTAAAATCAAAATTTTCTCTAATAAAACTGGCCGAAAACTATGAGCTGGAT
>JAJPXW010000260.1:4097-9905 GCA_021205255.1 Burkholderiales bacterium | reverse complement strand
GTTAAATACTACGACTATGCCTTGGCGGCTGCCGAGGTATCTCAAGTGATCATCTGTCCCTGGGACGCCGCAACCCTTGACGAAAAAATCTCTCTTTGGAAAGAGATGTCCCCAAGGCACCGCGATTATCACTGGAGACTAATGAAGCCTGATGAGAGATTGGCCTTTAGATCTAAGCTATCAGCCAATGACCAAAGCGAATTAAAAGAACGATTCTCTACTAAACATCTCGATTCTTCCCGCAGCTCCAATTACTCACATAACGGCGCCACTCACCTAAGCGAACAAGAAAGACAACTTCTTAGGGAACAGGTTCAGCAAGCAAGACAAGCCCAAGCAGCTAAAGACGCTTCCGGTACGCCGGCCGCAGACGAGACAGAACAACTTCTAAAACTCAGGCTCGCGCAATTAAATAACAGTGCACACACTCAAATTCTTATTCTTTCTCTAGAAAAGAAAAAAGCACCTAACCAGAACTTTACGCCAATTGCTCCAAATTCAATTGGGAAGTCTGGAAATATTATTGCCGACTCTACTAATAAGCAGGAATCGCTTCCTGAAACTCCTGCTCGTGCCGAAGCCCATAATAGATTCGATTAGGGCACTGCAAATTAGATTTCCATAAAAGGCTTGCCGCTATTTCACTAAAATAGCGGCACTTTTATTGGAGCGCATATTGCAGAAAACATTCGACTCTTGGCATTGGAGACTTCGGGCAACCTCTGCTCATGCGCAGTTGTTGGTTTTAAGCAACAAGCTTTCCTTACCTCGCAGCCTGGCGAAAGACATACCGAAGTGCTACTTGGCCTAGTCCAAAAAGCTATGCAGCAGGCGCAAGGACAATTAAAGGATTTAGATGCCATTGCCTATTCAGCTGGCCCTGGCGCTTTTACTGGCTTAAGAGTAGGGTGCGGAATTGCACAAGGACTAGGTTGGGCCTTAGAAAAGAAGCTTCTGCCTATTGGTACTCTCTATGCATTGGCCTATGCAGTGCAGGACAAGATGCCGGTTGCTAACAACATCCTTGCTGCGACGGATGCTCGCATGCACGAATGCTATACAGCCATCTATCAAAAATCCTCTGACGATTTTGTCGAAATACGCTCGCCTTTATTAGTAAAACCGGAAGACTTAGAAAAGGAATTAGTTGATCATGCAGCTCATTACGCCTGCGGAAATGCTTTTAGGTTATACGATCCAACCATTCCTAAAGACGTCAAGGTTCTTTCGACTGAAGACTGCAATGCCCAAATGCTCATTGCGCCAGCTTTAAAAGAATATAGAGAAGGCAATTTCGCTTCGCCTGACAAGCCAGTTCTTATCTACGTAAGAAATCATGTAGCGCAAACCATAGCCGAAAGAAAGAAGAAGGGTACCCAACACAATGAAAGTACCTGAACTACAAATGCTTCCGATGACCGAGCTTGATCTCCCAGAAATTCTGAAGCTCGATGCGGAAATTTTCCCTTTTGATGCGTGGTCGGTTTCCAGTTACCGCGCTTTCATCCCAGAAGGCAATTGCTGGGTTCTGAAGCTTGGTCCTGAGATTCAAGGATACGCAGTATTTACTAATGCGGTTGGTGATAGCGAGCTACTTCATATCGGTATTCACCCTCAGCATAGGCAAAAAGGGCTGGCTTCGCTAATGATGTCGTTTATGCTTGAAAAAACCCTGCGAGAGGGGACTAACCGCTGGTTCTTGGAAGTTAGGGAGAGCAATACGGCAGCTCAAAATCTTTACCGCAAATTTGGATACACGAGGGTTGGAAGAAGGAAGGCCTACTACAAGACAGAATCAGGACGGGAAGATGCCCTGGTAATGAGGAAAGTACGTGCTGAATAAAGAACAGTCGGAAGTTTGGAAAGCTCTTGGTCATGGAGAGCAATGGGTCTTGCGAGACGAGCTTGCCGAATTGCAGAAAAATCTCTCGACTGAAAATCAAAAGATTGCAAAACCAAATGTAGAGGGACCAAATTTTGCAAGTCCAGCAACAAAGACTCCAAACCTTCAAAGTCGTTCTTTCGTTCCTTCGGCTCTAGATAAACAAACAGCTCCAAGCGAAAGGGTAGAAGTACAAGGAACTTCACCTCAACAAGCTTCTAGTGCTGAAGTCGCTTCTGCAGTACAGACCGAATCAGATACCACTGTTGCTGCACCGAAGAGGACTCAAGGTACAACACGTACGACTACTAAAAGAAAATCAACAACTACACTTTCCAAAGAGGCTGCTATGGGTAAACCGACGATTGGCTCTCGACACGTAGACGTTCAACAGGCACGGGATGTAAAACGCATAGATTTCATTAAGAACGCCGACTGGGCTACTTTGGAGGAAGCTGTTAATAACTGCACTGTTTGCGATATAGGTAAGAATCGACTTAACGCTGTATTTGGCCAAGGACATCCACCAACTGATGTCGTTCTTATTGGAGAAGGTCCCGGAGAGCAGGAAGACCAGCAAGGAAGAATTTTTGTTGGGCAATCCGGAATGCTGCTCGATAAGATTTTGCGATCCCTCAAAATTAGAAGAGGCGAGGATGTCGCCATTCTGAACACGTTAAAGTGCCGTCCTCCTAATAACGCCAATCCCCAAGAGCCGGAGACAGCTGCGTGCAGACCCTTCCTAGAGCGCCAGCTTGAACTACTTGACCCAAAACTTATCGTTGCAATGGGTAAACCAGCGCTCAAGTGGATATTCAGAAAAGATGTACCGGTCAAGTCTCTGCGCGGTAGAGTCCATGATGTCGAAGTTGCAGGCAAAATGCGTAAAGTTATCGTAACATTCCATCCCTCATACTTGCTACGGACTCCTATCGATAAAGGTAAAGCGTGGCTTGACTGGCTACTTGTACTAGATACTATGCGAAAGCTACAAAATGACGAACAAAGCGTTTGAAGAACTTCCTATTCTTGGTGAACCCATTACTGAGCTTGACGAATCTCAGAAAAGGAGACAAACCCGACCAGCTGGTTCGGCAATCTCACTTGAAATAGCGCAAAACGCCAGTTTGCTGAAAGAGAAAAAAGAACTTCTCACAGTTATTTGTTCAGACCCTTCAGATGTCATTAGATTCAAAGAAGAGGTTAAATATTTTGATCCATCTTTGAATATCGTTAGCTTTCCTGATTGGGAAACACTTCCCTATGATGTCTTAAGTCCACATGCCGATTTGATCGGTGAGCGCCTGGAAACTCTCTATCTACTTCTAAAAAGAGAAAACGCAGCCAGCCCTATCGATGTCCTTGTGGTCTCCTCTATTACTGCTGCTCAAAGACTAGCCCCTAAGAATTTTTTTAATTCGACCACCTTTTTCTTTAAAAAAGGACAAAAGACCGACCCTATTAAATTCAGATCTGAACTTGTCAATTCCGGCTACGAACATGTGTCCCAAGTTATTGCTCCTGGAGAGTTCGCCACGAGAGGCGGCATAGTTGACTTGTATCCGATGGGCGCAACAGCGCCGTACCGAATCGATTTTTTTGATGATGAAGTCGATGAAATAAGAATATTTGACCCGGACACACAAAGATCTCTTGAACGAGTAAAAGAAATAAGGCTGTTGCCTGGCCATGAATTCCCAATGGATGAAACTGCCAGAAAAAACTTCTGCAGTCGCTGGCGTGAAGTCTTTGAGGGCAATCCTTCTAGATACAACACTTATAAAGATGTCGAATCTGGAATTGCTTCTCCCGGTCTAGAAAACTACCTCCCTTTATTTTTTGATGAGACTTCAACACTATTTGATTACATTGGAACCAATAGTCGTTTCATGCTCATTGGTGATGTCCACGAAAGCCTCATCAAATTCTTTAAGGAACCCGAAGAACGAGCAAGATTCCTAAGAGCAGATAATCAAACTGCTATTCTTGACCTCAATCTTCTCTATCAGACGCCAGAGGAATTTGCAAAAGCTTGCGATAAGTATTCCCGCTTGATAGTTCAGCCGCCAAAAGAGCCTGAACCCGCTGTTCCAGTGACTGTTTCAATAGACCGCAAGAATTCCGATCCATTAATAAATATTAGAAAGTTTTGCGAAGAAGCTTCTAAAAAGAAAATTAGGACTCTTATTCTTGCTCCTTCACAAGGACGTTTGGAAACCATTTCGCAACTTTTCCGGGAATATAAGTTTCTGAACCATCCTGTGAAGTCTTTTGACGACTTCCTCTCTATTCCCGATAAAGTCTGTCTTGGCTCTGGGGCTCTTTTCGATGGCCTCTATCTCACCAAACAAAAAATTGCCATCCTTACGGAGTCCGAACTTTATTCTCTGCCGACAGGGACTTTAAGACGTAGAAGAATACGTGGAAGGGAGCGTGAGAGTAGTGTCGATATGATTATCCGAGACCTCTCGGAATTAAAAATCGGCAGTCCCGTTGTTCACCTTGAACACGGCATTGGGCGTTATAAAGGATTAGTCACCATTGAAGGCGATGACGGTCCAGCAGAATTCCTACATATCGAATACGGCGGAGGAGCAAGTCTCTATGTGCCAGTGACGCAGCTCCATTTGATTTCCCGCTATGCAGGAGCTGACCCCGATAATGCACCTCTCCATACTCTTGGTAAAGGAGACTGGGAAAAGGCTAGGAAGAAAGCAGCCAAGATGGTTCACGATACAGCTGCCGAGCTCTTAAATATCTATGCGCTAAGACAAGCTCGCAAAGGACATGCGTTCAAGTTTAGTCAAAACGACTACGAGGCTTTTTCTGAAGATTTCCCCTTCGAAGAGACGGAAGACCAGATTGCAGCTATCAATTCCGTAGAAAAGGACATGAGCTCCACAAAGCCAATGGATCGCCTAGTTTGCGGAGACGTTGGTTTCGGAAAAACTGAAGTTGCCTTGAGAGCAGCCTTTATGGCAGTAATGGACCACAAGCAAGTTGCAGTTCTATGTCCAACCACACTGCTTGCCGAGCAACATGCCCAAACGTTTAGAGATAGATTCGCCAAATGGCCAATAAAGATTGCTGAACTTTCTCGCTTTAGAAGCCAGAAGGAAGTCAAGGCCGCTCTTGAAGGAATTAAGGACGGAACAGTCGATATCGTAGTTGGAACTCACAAACTTCTTTCTGAGGATGTGAAATTTAAAAATCTAGGTCTAGTCGTCATTGACGAAGAACATAGATTTGGGGTTCGCCAAAAAGAAAAGCTTAAAGCTTTAAGGGCTGAGGTGGACGTATTGACACTAACAGCTACGCCAATTCCAAGAACTCTTTCTATGTCGTTGGAAGGCATCCGGGACTTTTCCGTTATTGCTACTGCGCCACAGATGCGTCTAGCAATTAAGACTTTTGTACAGAGAGAAAGCGACTCAGTTATTAGAGAAGCAGTAATCCGTGAACTAAAGCGTGGCGGCCAGGTCTATTACCTCCATAACGAAGTCGAAACTATTCAAAATCAGCTAGAGCATCTTAAAAAGCTTGTGCCCGAAGCTCGCATCGGAGTCGCCCACGGTCAAATGGACGAGCGAGAGCTAGAAAAAGTCATGCGTGACTTCAATGCACAGAGAACTAACTTGCTTCTTTGCACCACCATTATTGAAAACGGCATTGACATCCCTAACGCCAATACCATCATCATGCATCGGGCAGATAAGTTAGGTCTAGCCCAATTGCATCAGTTGAGAGGCCGAGTAGGAAGATCCCACCATCAGGCATACGCCTATCTGTTAACTCCAGGTGAAGGCGCAATCACTAAAAATGCAGAAAAGCGACTTGAAGCTATCCAGGAAATGGAAGACTTAGGTAGTGGATTTTTCCTTGCCATGCATGACCTTGAAATTAGAGGCGCTGGTGAAGTGCTTGGT
>JAJPXW010000260.1:0-4087 GCA_021205255.1 Burkholderiales bacterium | reverse complement strand
TTCGAGCTTTACACTCAAATGCTGGAATCGGCAGTTAAATCTTTGAAAGCCGGAAAAGAACCCGATCTACTTAGGCCTGTCGCTTCTGTCGCTGAAGTTAATCTCCATAGTCCTGCTCTTCTTTTACCAGATTACGTCGCCGATGTGCATGCACGTCTAAGGTTCTATAAGAGATTGGCCGCTTCTAAGACAGAAGATCAAATTAACGACATACAAGAAGAGATCGTAGATCGCTACGGGCCATTGAACGATGCTGCTAGAACACTTATTCTTTCGCATAAAATTCGCTTGGAAGCGACAGAAATAGGTATTAAGAGAATCGATGCCGCTAAGGAAGTCGGCTTTATCACATTCACTGAAGACGCCCCTGTGGATACTTCAAAATTGTTTAAACTTCTGCAATCGAGACGCGATATAAAAATGACTGCGCCAACACGGATGCGGTTGGAAAATGTAGGCGAAACTGCAGAAAATCGTGCTGAAGCCATCCTTGGGTTAATTAAGGAGTTAAAGTGAAACTGGACTTGATACTTCAGACCAAGATAGGTCGCGAAGAGACGCTCAAAAAGTTCCTTAAACTCATACGCCGTAGTGGCAAGATTCAGCATCCGTGCTCCGTACGCCTACATGGAGTCGATAGAGAGCAATACGAAAAAAAGTTTCAAGATAAGGCCTCGGCTCTGCAAATTGATTCTTGCTGGGTGGCTCCCGATCTCAAACTTTCCAATTTCAAGCTCTTTGCCACTGATATGGATTCAACGCTTCTCGATCTAGAGACGTTGGACGAAATGGCTACTTTTATCGGCAAAGGCGGCGAAGTCGCTAAGATTACTGCCCTGACGATGCAAGGCAAAATCCATAACTACGCAGAAAGTTTAACTGCCAGAGTCAAACTTATGGCCGGCGCCGATGCCTCTATTGTCGACCGTCTTATAAAGTCGCATATCAAGCCTAATCCAGGGGCTGAATCTCTATTAGCAGCCTTGAAAGCGGCTGGAATTCCAACAATATTAGTTTCCGGCGGATTTAGCTGTATTACTAATGTGGTCAAGGAGCGCTTTGGCTTTACGCATGTTATAAGCAACGAATTGGAAATTGCCGATGGTAAGCTAACTGGCCGAGTCACGGGTCCTTATGGCACGCCGATCATTGATGGTCGTGGCAAAATTTCCTATGTATCGGCCTATGCCCTTCAGCATGGAATTGAGCTGTCAGAACTTATTACCATGGGTGATGGCTCAAACGATATTCCTATGTTGGAAGCCGCTGGCATGTCTGTAGCATGGCATGCCAAACCTAAAGTTCGTCCTCACGCAAAGCAAGCTTTTGATTTTGCGCCTCTCTCAGGCCTTCTTTCACTTTTTACCGATGGTCAGCAGTACATTCCAAAACTGAAAACTAAGCCTAAAGGCACTGCTAAGACTTCTTCACGAAAGAAAGCCTCTAATTCAAAGGTTGCTGCACTGAAAGCAAGCGAGTAGGAAGACAAGAGAATTTTTCTCCCATGAGTTCTATAAGTCTGCCTGCTCCTAAGAATCCCTAATATTGGCTTACCCAATAGTCAATGCCTAAGGAGCACCCTTTCAGAGCGTACCGAAGTAATTAGAGGTAGAACTCTCTTTCTCGCCAATGGTCCTTTTCTTGTCAATCCCTCTAATCTAATTCTGGCTTCTCATCAACCAATTCGGTATGAACCAAAAACGAATCATCATCAATGTCTTCTGCAAAAGTTGTTGGGCAAGTTTCCTGTAACTTATCTAGAGCGCTTAAAGCCAATTCCTGCAGATAAAGGCTAAGCATCGGAGCCATTTTTTCAGATACAGCCTCTATGCTCTCCATATAGTCCAAACTTATTGCTTTCTTTCTTGACGGTATTTTCTCGATATCGTCATTATGCAATCTCATGGCACTTACACAGTAATCGATTGAATCTACTACTCGAGAAGTCTCAACTATTCCTGTACTCAGAGCCGCCATGATTTTTCTACATGATTCATCTGAGAGATGGGTACTTTTTTCAATTGTCTCCATTGATTGGCAAATGCCTTCCCTAAAAAGCTGCATGAAAGTTTGGGTATGCGTCCAAAAGCCAATTACAGAGGAAGTGGGTACTACAAAGTCATTGCTATTTTTAAGTTTCGTACTTATTTGCTGTTGAGCAGACTCTAAATATATGCCAAGCTGATTATTCTCTGGGTTTATAGGCTTTGCTTCTGGCAAATAGTTATTGCAAAAATCGTGGAATTCTTCTGCGGTGCGCTCTCCTTCTGAGAAATTAGCAACCAAGATACCGATAACATAGAGGTCGGTTAATGGATCAATGAATAACTCTGTATTCCTGTCATTTGGTTTAGGTATTTGAGTAAACGCATCAAGGAGCCTTACGTCTTCATCTGGTATTTCCTCGTCAAAGTCGAGATCTTCCTCTTTGCGATAGACATTCAGGAAAACTTTTCGTAAAAGGGCCTTTGGCCAAGTCTTCCCCATATCGGCAATAGTTTCTTTATAAAGCTTGTGAATAAAGGAAGGTAACTTCAAAGAAACCTCGGCATTGAGTTTCTTGAAATTGATTTCGACTGGTTTTTCCCTAATCCCATGTGGACTGCCTTCATTAACAACCTTAAGGTCATGTTCAACAAGTTTCTTGATTAAATCCAAAATGAACTTGGAAGCCCTATTAGCCTCTGTTGCAGCCAAGTTTAGCTTTAAGACCATTCCTCTATAGGGGTGACGAAGTTGTGGGAACTCTTCTTTAAGGAGTTCCTGGGCTTCAAGAATAGGAGTTTCTAAAAACTTTGCTGCAGCTTGAAATTTTGCCCAAGTTACTAGCTTCTCTTTTGACGGCAGAACAATGCTAGAAGGATCTTCTAAGGCTGGGGCAAGTCTGGTATCTACTTCTTTGAAGTACTTATAGAGTTCGTTGTTATCTTCTTTCAAAGAAAAAGAATTATCGGAAAAGATGTCGCACACCTGCCTTAAATCGGCCATGTCGCCTCTAGCCAAGCAAATACGCAAGATAAGCGAATAGACAAAGAACTGGCTAATGCGATCCAATGTCTGGTTAATTCCAGCTAGCTGCTTTTCATTGCAGCTTTCAATCTCAAGAATCTCGTCACGTGTCATGAGTTGCCCTTCTACTTAAAGTAATGCAATTAGCCACTCTCTTGGCGTATTTGTTTGAATTCTGCTAATTAAAGTCCTAATCCTTAAAAGATGGTCGTCAATAATTATTCCATAGGGAACAGATTTTAAGCAATTCTGTCAGGCTGCATTTGAGAACATACTTAGAAAATTTAGAAAGACTGTCCAATCCGGGTTCGGGTTGACGGTTTGGGTTAAACAATAATAAAAGTTAAAGGGATTTTCTTTGGTTTCCAGGAAAGGGTTTACTGTTGGATTATAGCTTCGGCATTTGGATTGGGAGCGGGTGGGTGAGACCATCGAAGCGTAGCGAGATGGGATCACCCACCCGCTTGCGCGGCTTCGCAGGCCATGATCGCCTCCTCCCGGTAGGATTTCCAGTTCCTTTTCATCTTGCCAACGCACTGGTACGCCTGCATTGGCGTGAGCATGTCCGGGCAGTTGCTCATGTGGGGTCTTTCGTTATGGTAGAAATTGAGCTTTTCCCTGAGCGTGGTTTCCACCTCCTCCACGCTTTTGAACACGCAGCCCTTGAAGAGCTCGTTCTTGATGGTGTTGTTCAGTCTTTCCGCTACAGGGTTATCCCGAGGGTTCCCAGTTTCAGTCATGCTGATTTTGATGCCTTCCTCCTTGAGCCTTTTCGTAAAGGCGATGCTGCAATACTGCGTGCCACGGTCCGAGTGATGGATGAGACCCTCTAGAGACCCTTTTGCTTTCTTCCTATTTTGGATTGCCATCTCCAGGGCTTCCAACGTGTTTTCCATCTCAAGCGTGGAAGCCACTTTCCATCCAACGACAGCATGGGTGTAGTTGTCCTGGGTCAGATGCAAGTAGACTTTTTCGCCATTTTCCAGTTGCAGGCCGGTAATATCGGAGTCCCATTCCTCGTCGGGATGCGTTGTCACGAGTTTCCTTCGCAAGTCTGGATAGACCGGTAAATTGTGTC
>JAJPXW010000206.1 GCA_021205255.1 Burkholderiales bacterium | reverse complement strand
TTGTGGGTTGCGTATCGTTAGGCCTTGGTCAGCAGATAACTTCCTATGTCGAAATTTTATCTTTCGGCAATATATTCCTGGTGATCCTTATTACCGCATTTGCTAGCTTGCTACTGGGCATGGGTTTGCCGACAACTGCTAACTACATCATCATGGCTTCCCTAACAGCTCCAGTAATCGTTGAGCTTGCTACCGGTATGAATATTCATGGAATGGAAATTGCGATTCCTTTGATTGCAGCTCACTTGTTCTGCCTGTACTTCGGAATCATGGCCGATGCCACGCCTCCTGTTGGTTTAGCTGCTTATGCCGGAGCCGCAATTGCTAAGGAAAACCCAATTACCGTTGGCGTCCAAGGCTTCCTCTATGACATTCCGACAGCCATTATTCCGGTCTTCTTCCTTTTCAATGCCGACATTTTGCTTATCGGCATTAATTCCTGGATAGAGGCTGGATTTGTTTTCATCATGACTTCTCTCGGAATGATGGCTTTCGCTTCGGCGATTCAGGGCTGGATGCTTTGCAAGACAAACATCTTGGAAAGATTGCTGCTTTTGGGCGCAACCGTTATCCTGATGTTCCCAATGCTTATTACTGGGTTCTTCCTCGACTACGACCAGCGTTGGTGGGGCTACCTCGTGGGATTAGGAGTTATTGGGCTTGTTTATGCATTCCAGAGATTGCGCTATCAAGGCTCACCAGTGGAATCAGAATCGGCAGGGATGACACCAGCTCTTGATTAGCTCGATTAATGTTCTTTTGATATGAAAAAAGCGGGGGTTACAGCCTCCGCTTTTAATTGCGTCCTCGTACTAGAACCTTAATCGTCCTTCTAGCATAAAGACGCTATCTGCTCGTCCTTTCGTGCCTCCTATGAAGCCATATCGAATACCAATTGAAGTGTTTGTGGTTTCGGCTCGCAGCCCGACTTTAGCGGATGCTCCAAATTTGCCGCTAAATTGACCGTCTAAATTATCTGTAATTCCATTGTGGTTAGAAAGTGTAGCTCTCTGTCGACTCGACCCGATTTGTGGAATAACTGATACATCAAGGTTTGGGGTAATCCGCCACCCAGAAGCAGTAGCAATAATCCCTCGAACGGCGAAGCCAACTGGAATTTGTAAGGTGTTGATCGGTTTGGAAGAAGTCGTCCAGAGAGTTTGACCGTTAAGCTTAGTGGCGTAACCAGAATTGTTTCCAAAAAGATAGCGCGCACCAAGATGTGGAATTAAATCAATCACTGAAACTTTAACTGCAGTTTCCGCTCTCAGTCCCAAGGCAAATAAATCGGTATGAAGGGTGGCTTGCGCATTGAAATAAGGCTCGGAACCCACTTTCTGGTTGATATCGGAATTGTTATGTAGCCAATGAAAAGACCCAATGAGATTCAATTTATCGGACGGTGTCCAATTGGCATAGAGGTGCAAACCATAAGATTGATATTTATTTTTTGTGCTGAGAACGTCTTCCCGACTTTTAAGGTTACCTGAGTCAAAACTGAATGCTCCCCCAACGATAGCCGGATAAGTTCCTAAACGTTGATCCAAACCAAGAATAAATCCGAACGAAGTGGCACTGTAACCTAGACCGAAGAGGCCGGTAGCTGATAAATGCCTGGAACGCTGGTGCTTACCCATCACATCTATCCAGAAATTAGTTCCTTTTTCATTCAAGGTCATATTTTCAGTAAACGTATCGCTTCGCATAGTCAAATGCTCTTCTGCTAGCTCTGCCGACTCTAGCAAATCGTTGTAGGAAATGGCCATGGAGCCACCGGCAAAGGCGATATTGGCAACTGAGTTAAGAATTTTGGTTTTTTCATCTACTCCTATATTTCCATTCCTTAGGACGCTACATATAAAGTTATCTCCCGGATCGCCCGAAGAGCAAGTATTAAAGGCATTATTGGAGATATTTGGAATAACGACGTTGGGATAGATTGTGGTCACATCGTCGTGATCGGTTACGGTCACGAAAACGTAATCTGCGTCTGTGCTTTCCGTCCCGCGCACCAGTGACCATTTAATTCCGGAAGTATCAATAGCGTAAACCTCGCCTTCTCCCCAGCCATTAACAGTGTTGGCATAAGAGTAGCCTTTTGTTATGTTGTAGCGACCTTTTTCGATGTCTCCTTGCAGGACGAGAATAGCTCCGTCATCGACCACTACTTGGGCATCCGAAGAGGTAGTTAGATGGGCTACGCTGTTGCTGTCATTAGCCGTAAGAGCCGAGGCGTTAACTACGACGGCTGTTCCATTAGCGAAATAAAGGCCTGTGTCTATCGGTGCCGAGTCGGTGCCGGCCGCTATTAGACCAGTATCACCCGTTTGATAAGGTGTGGTGACAGCTATCACATAATTCCTCTGGCCAGCTCCGGAGTCTGCAAGGGCGTCGATCGCCCATTGCAAACCGCTACTAGCTCCAAAACTGACGATGCCGTTTACTACGTACACAGCTGAATTGACGGCATCCGAAGGATTAACTTCCGCCTGACCTACGGTATTTCCTTCACCAACATATAAGGTACCTCCTTCTAGATAGGCGCTCCCAAGGGCAGTAAAGTTGCCTTCTTTGGTTAAGAAGGTTCCACTGTTAATGGTGAAATTGCCAGTGGAGACGGAACCCGTGTTTATAAGGTTTCCTCCGTCTACGACTAAATAATCCGGATCTATCGTCCCTGAGTTGCTATATGTCGAAGTTGAAGTTGTGTCAGCATTTGAAGTTGTCCTTATGGTTAAACTCGCAGTAGCAATTCCGTAAGTTTCGACGGAGGAATCCGGACTAAAAATGACAGTTCCTAGACCGGAGATCGAGGAGGAGTTGCTACCCTGGTGGAGGACCAAAGTTCCATTTTCATAGACGTAAACCGTCCCGTTGTTCTCGACTTCGTGGATATCGGCTAAAGCACCTGAATCAACAAGAAAGGTAGTGTTGGCTGGAAGTTCAACTGTGCCTCCTTGACTGACAATGCCATCTAAATAAGATGACTGAGTTGACGTTACTTCCGTGCCAAAGACGCTAGCTTCAGTACTAAGAGTTTCATTTTGTTCCGTAGTGATATACAAAGACGAACCTGCTCTGACAATTACTGAATCAAAATTGGCAAAAGAAGGTAGAAAAGGGTTTTGTTCGCTTGATGTAAAACTGTAGTTTTGATTATTGTCTTCGCTTCCAAAATAGAGAGTCCGTCCTCCGGTGATGGAGTAGGAAGACTCCGTACTGCCAACAGCACTTCCGTATATGGTTTGACTACCGCCTTGTAGGCTTTCGGCGTTGCCGACTAAGGAAATGTTTAATCCTCCCGTTTGCAGGAGAGTTCCGGAACTTCCGCTTGAAATCACAACACCATATAGATTTTGTGTAAGTCCGGGACTATCCTCATCTCCGGACAGAAAAGTAACATTGATATTTCCATCTACCGCTACTGAAATAGAGTCCACCGTTTGCGTACCGCTATCGGGTGTCTTGCCAATCCATAGTCCTGCCGAGCCATATGTGGTAGCTACATTAGTCAGTACTAGCGTCACATTTTGCAAATTAGCGGTTCCATTAGTCACGACTGCCCCGGCCACTCCGTATGTAATTGAATCGCTAACCCACAGGCCTGTAGTTCCGCTGACATTAAGGGTTCCTGCATCTTGTTTATAAATGGCGGCTACATCTCCTACTGGATTTTCGGACGTGCCAGTGCTTGTTACTGTGAGGGAAATACCGGCTATAGAGGCGGTCATGGCAAAAGTAGTATCGGAAGTTTCAGAAGTTGCATAGGTGGCGTGACCAAAGATATTTCCTGCGTTGGTAAGGGTAGTGTCAACAATTTCCATTTCAATTTCCCCTACCGAATAGCTTCCCGAAGCTGTCGCATCGGTATATAGGCCCACGATAGAATCACCAGCAGTTGCGCCGGTCAGTTTCATAAAGACGTCTCCTGCCCGAAAGTCGGAGGCTTGACCTAATGTGCCTGTGTCGTAGACGGTGTAAACGCTACCTGAGGCGGTAAAGTCGGTTCCCTTTACAGTGACATCCCCTAAAGTCGAACTTCCCAGGACATTGGCTCCGTAGATGTTGCCACCGACTGTGGTGTCGGAACCAGTGAGGGAAACAGTGACATTACCTGTAAAGGCTTGTCCTAATTCAGAGGAATAAACGCCGTAGATTGCTGAACTAACCGTGCTGTTCTGTACGACTAAGTTGACTTCTCCAGTATTAACCTCGGCGCCCTTGGAGGAGCGAACACCGTATAACATCGAATTGAGTTGAGTGTCTCCAGTCAGAACCACAGAAACGGTTTGCGCATTTAGCGATGTTTCTTCGTCCATTCCCGACACGCCCGCAACTTCAGCGCCAGCGTAACTGTTTTCAATTTCGATAGAGACATCTCCAACGGTAGCTGTACCTTCATCGACAGCTCTGACGCCAAAAAGTGCGGCTCCAAGGACTGTTTCATCTGAAAGAGAGATGGTTATATCGCCGCTGGTAGCTGAACTGCCGTCGGCCGATACGAATAAGCCATAGACATTTGCTGTGGAGCTGACGGTTTTGTAAGCATCCGAGGCAACGTATCCTCCCTTAATATCTAAAGTAATATTTCCTGTTTTAATGACGCCTGTCGACACGGCTGCGGCTCCATATAGGCTCTCGTTGACTATCGAAGAACCTGATAGCGTCATCGCTATGCTTCCACTGCTGGCAGAGCCCAGGCCGGTGGCATACATGCCATATACGTCTTGGCTCACGGAGCTTCCACTTTCGATACTTAAATTTACGGAATTGCTAATTGCAATGGAAGTGTCGCTCGACGCGAAAGCCCCGTATACGAATCCGTAAATGGAAGAGTTGGATAAGCTGAAAGTAAAACTAGTGGCTTGGACGCTAGAGATGGAATCGGATAAGCCAGTGGAGAGGGCGTACTTAATATCCACACCCGTATATATGCCATAAAAATTGGCCGCCGTAGAAGTAGCCTCTCCTGAACTGCTTTGGCCTAAAGTACTATTGGTTATCGAAATAGTTAAGTTTTCAAGAATAGCCTGCGCTCCATTAATAAGGATGACTCCCGATGAACCGTACTCATTAGAGGTAGAGCTATTAAAAGAGATAGATAGGTTATCTAACTTTACTTCTGAATCACTGGTTCCGAGAATTCCCATTAGATAAGCTTCCGCCGAGGAATCCGTTATCGAAATGCTAGTGTCTCCAGTTGTGACTGATCCTCCAGCCGAAGCAACTATGCCACCGATACTCTTTGTTGCACTCGAAGCATTTTCTAAAGTTATAGAAATAGGAGATGAGGACGTAATAGTGGAGGCGTTATCCGAATATATCCCTAGTATTACGGCAGCAGAGGAATTGTTCAATGTGATACTGACGGGGACGCCTAGCTCATAGCTTGAGTCATTCGATGCGGAATCCGTATATAAGCCATATATGCTATTGGCTTTAGAGTTAGTAAAGGAGTAGGCTATATCTCCAGAGGCGTAGGTACTCAGAGCCGTATACCAGTTGGAGTCGGAGTAATCATTATAAATTTCAGTGGCAGAGGCAACGCTAAGGTATTCCAAGATGGCAAGGAGAAGAAAGGAAGTTTTAAAACACTTTCCAAATCCAAGCATGTCGCATACCTATTGAGTGGATATACACTCAAATTCTAGGAATCGATTTTATATATGGTGTTTTGAGTGTGCATATTGGGCTAAAAAAGGGTTATTCATTTTTTGGACAACGGCCTGTTGGCACTTTGATCTCAGAGAAAGTTTTCTTAAGGCCAATAATCACCCCCTTTCTTAACAATTATTTTTAAGAAGCTCATAGAAAATATTGTTAAACCAGACGCTGGAAATCTTGATTCGATAGGGTGATTTCCAAAAATAGAGTCTTTGAAGCCTCCGGAAGTCTAAAAGTAAAAGTGTATTGACCTTGGTTTCCAATTCGTGCCTTGTGGCAATGGACAAGACGCCTTTTCGAATTGTGCTTTTAGAGTTGGGCCCATAGTCGAAATTGCAAGAACATAAAAAGCCTCCCGGAGGAGGCCAAGTTTATTTAAGAGAATATAGAAAAAGGATTAAACGTAGCCTTTCTGTCTAAATTCCTTAAGTTTTTCAACAAAATACCTCATTTCTGCTGGAGTGCCTAGAGAAATTCTGCACCATTCAACGGCTGGCGGGAATGGACGTCCAACAAGGATATGTTCCTCTTTCATGCGATCAGCGAATGGCTGTAGCGGAGCCTTGAGGTCAATGAACACAAAGTTCGTTTCGCTAGGCAGATAAGGAATCTTAAGTTCATCAAGAGCCTGATAAAGAATTTTACGAGATTCGTCATTGCTAGCTTTCGATTCAGCCAAGAATTCCTTGTCTTTAAGTTCCGATAGGGCAGCAGCGACAGTTGCCTGGTTCATCATGACATCGTAGGCAACATGGTCTCTTACCTTATTAATCACTTCCGGAGTTGCATAAGCAAAGCCTAGACGTAGACCAGCCATTGCAAAAATCTTAGAGAAGGTCTTGAGCAAGACGAGATTGTCATAGCCTTCCTTGATTAGCTCGGAGACGGATTTGAAAGTAGGGTCGTTTACGAATTCAGCGTAGGCTTCGTCAATAACAAAGAAAGTGTTCTTTGGTTTGGACTTGATCCAGTCAAAGAGTAAAGTGCTGTCGACTATTGTGGAAGTTGGATTGTTCGGGTTGACAAAATAGACAATAACGTTATGTTTCTCGGCTTCTTCGGCTGCTTCCTTCCTCATACGCTCAACGTCTATGCTCCAATTTGGACCCATCTTGACGTATTTAACAGGGATATGGTTTCTCTTGGCAACATCGGCGCCGTCGCTGTATGAAAGTTCAGGCACAATTAAAACAGTCTTGCCGGGGACGTTGTAAGCCTCAATAGCTGCTCTAATTGCTTCTGCAGAGCCGTGAGATGGCATGATTTCATCGGGTTTGCCCCCCATGTATTCAGCTAGTGCTTTCCTCAGCTCTTCGACTTGAACGAATGGATAGCGGGATGCCCTTTCGCCAGCCTCTGCCATAGCTTTTTTAGCTTTCTCACTCATTCCTAATGGATTTTCATTGAAGCTGAGAATGAGGGGTTTCTCTTTGGTTGGTGGGCAAAATTCCGGTTGTTTTGCAAAAGAAATGCCAGCACTTGTTCCCATAAAGATGGTGCCGGCAGTAAATCCGGCCAGTCTGAAGAGCTGACGGCGGTTCAAAGTCATATCTAAATACCTCCAAGGTTGTGAGTGTTTACTGCAAACGTTGATAATTATCAATCCTTTAAGTTGTAGAAATTAAGATTTTGGACAAGAATTTCAAAAACTGAAATTAATTTGCGAATTTAGAAGAAAGAAATCCTTTTTCCTGGAAAAATTCCATGACGATATCTCAATTTTCTTTGAATACTAGAGAGCATAAGCGCACGAGAATCCTGGCTGCCTGCCTCTACGTGCTAGTTATCGCTTACATTTTCTACGTTACTTTCAACTTATGGAGAGTTAACCAGAAAACCGATGAGATCTACGAGACTAACCAGGTTTCTTCAGATGTTAGGAACATGCAGGTGCGAGTGCTTGAAATCCGTAATGCAGTTCCTTTTATTTTTAACGATGGGCGCCCTATCGCGGATGTGATTTCACTGCTGCAAATACAAGAGAAAGAGCAGATTTCGCTTTTTAAGACACTGGAGAAGCACTTTAGAGGGACACCTCAGGAACTTGTGCCTTTAAAAGAGGCTGTCAGCAAACTTCAGGAAATTAGGAATCTTATTGAACAGCGTGGAAAGGATCCGGAGGCTAGTCAAAAGGTAAACGCCCTCTATCGATCGTATATCGAGCCTGCTTTTGATAATTTGGACTCAGTGCTCGATCAAGTAGGCGATGATGCCGAAGATCAAGCTAGGGAAACAAAGGAAGATGCCGATGCGCTATTGAATTCAGTAGTTATGGCCTCTTTTCTTATCGGGGTTGCGGTAGTTTGGCTCCTTTGGCTCGTTCTTAATTCGGAGCACAAGATTTTCCGGGCGTTGAAGTCCAGAGATCATCTTTTCGAACTTCTTTCAAACACTGTCGATGATGTCTTCATTATCTTTAACGGTAAGCATGAAGTCGAATATGTCAGTAGTAACGCCCCTCGTCTTATCGGTCTAACTGGAAAGTCGCTGAGGGCGACTAAGGGGACTATCCTCGCTGATCTATTGCCCCGACAAGCTTATACGTGGTTAAACGACCGGCTCAACCCACATAAGGAATTTGACCATGAAGAAAAGCATGTCGATATCTCAAGATTTGGAAAGACATTCAGGCTTATGGTCTATAAGGCCAAGGCTAAGTACGGCAAAGGAGACGAGTCGATCTTTATTGTTATTCTCCTAGACATCACAGAGATCCTAAGAACCCAGCAAGCGCTAAAGGATGCATTTGACAGTGCTACGTCGGCTAGCCAAGCCAAGTCAAGGTTCCTGTCGCACATGTCCCATGAGATAAGAACTCCTATGAACGCAATTATCGGCATGACCGAAATTGCTCTTACCAAGATAGGAGATCAAGCCAAAGTCAAGGACTGCCTAACGAAAATTGGTCAGTCCTCTCAACATTTATTGGGTCTCATTAACGATATTTTGGATATGTCCAGGATCGAAGAGAACCGCATGTCTATTGCGCATGAGAAGTTCGATTTCCAAGACAGCATCAATAGCGTCATCAGCATCGTGGAAAATCATGCCGATGAGAAGAAGCTTCATTTTGACGTTACTTTTTCAGATGTAAACGTTGAGACTCTGATAGGGGACTCAGTCAGGCTAGGGCAAATTTTGCTCAACATACTATCGAACGCCGTGAAGTTCACACCTGAAGGAGGCCATGTCACGATGAGCGTACAGGAACTATGGAAAAAGGGCGATAACGTGTTCCTGCAGTTCTTAGTTAAGGACAACGGTATTGGGATGAGTCCGGAGTTTCTGAATAAGATATTCTTGCCTTTTGAGCAAGAAGGCAAAGTTGATACCGGAAAGTACCGCGGCTCGGGCCTTGGCATGCCAATTACTAAAAACCTTATAACACTCATGGGCGGAACCATTTCTGTGAAAAGCACGGAAGGTGAAGGTACTGAGGTTTCAGTAGAGTTGCCATTCGGCTATGTGGCTACCGAACAGCCTAGAAGCGAAGAGCTTGGTAGCTATAAATGTCTTGTTATTGACGATGATCCAGGCACTTGCGAACATGCTTCTCTACTACTTGGCAAGCTAGGCCAAAAGACCTCGACCGCATTGTCAGGCGAACAGGGCATTGAAATGATAAAAAAGGCGCAAGCAGATGGAGACCCATACCAGGTTGCCTTTGTTGACTGGAAGATGCCACATATGGATGGTGAAGAGACAGCTAAAAGGATTAGCGCATTGGAAGGCTCTCACATGCTCATTATTTTCATCAGTGCCTATGATTGGGCTCCTATAGAGGAAGCCGCAAGAAAAGCTGGGGTTTCCGGCTTTGTTTCAAAGCCATTCTTCCTTTCTAGCCTAAGGGATGCGCTAAAGGCCGTAGCGCCGGTAAGCAATAAGGATGAGGCAGCGGAAAAGAAAGCAGACAGGCCTGATTTTTCGGGTAAGAGAGTATTGCTTGCCGAAGATAACGACTTTAATCAGGAAGTGGCTTGCGAATTCTTAGAGATGGCCGGAGCAAAAGTTGATACAGCAGCGAACGGTCAAGAAGCCGTCGATGAATTCCTAAAGGCCCCTTCGGGCTACTACAACGTAATTCTGATGGATATTCAGATGCCTGTGAAAAACGGCTATGAGGCTACCGAGGAAATCCGTGCTTCAAAGCATCCCGATGCGCAGAGTATTCCGATTATTGCGATGACTGCTAATGCATTTACAGAAGATGTGGCTAAATCGCTTGCTTCCGGGATGAATGCCCACCTGTCCAAACCTTTGAGCATGAACGCACTGTATGGAAC
>JAJPXW010000244.1 GCA_021205255.1 Burkholderiales bacterium | reverse complement strand
CGGTAGCTTCAAGCCCTCGTAACCAGTTTTCCAGCCATATGACGGAATCTAAATCGAGATGGTTTGTCGGCTCGTCAAGGAGAAGCAATTCCGATGGTGTGATAAGAGCCCGTGCTAGCGCTAGACGATTGCGCCAACCGCCGGAGAATTCCTGAACTTGTTTATTTTCTTCTCCAGGCTTGAATCCTAAGCCATTAAGAATTTCTAGGGCCCTTGCTGTAATGGCTCCTTCATTAAGTTCAGTAAGCGTACTTAATGCATGCGCGTACTCCATGTCGCTACCGGAGGCTTCAGCTTCTTCCAAGGCCTTTTTAGCTTGCATTAAAGGTTGATGCCCAGTAAGCACAAAATCGAGAGCTTTTTCATCGGAAGCTTTCATTCTTTGAGCCACATGGGCTATTTTCAAAGGTTCCGGTGCACCAATATCACCAGCTTCAGAAGTTATTTCTCCAATAACAGCAGCAAACAAAGTGGATTTGCCTGATCCATTAGGACCGACTAGCCCTATCTTTTCTCCAGGACGGGCGCTTAGCGTTACGCCTCTATAGAGGACTCTAGTTCCTCTGGACAAAGTCAGGTTTTGAAGCCTCAGCATTAGGGAAGATCTTCCTTAAAGATCAGAACAACTTGGTAGTCTCCACCGGAAGTATTGAGCCATGTTACGTTCATGGATGGCCAATGTTTCTCAAAGGCTTCTTTTCCGTTGCCGATCTCGATAATGATGAAACCTTTATCGTTTAAGTGTTCTTTTGCACCTCGGACAATTTTTTCAACAATATCCATGCCATCTGCACCACCTTTAAGGGAGATGGCTGGTTCCCGCAAATATTCGATGGGTAGGTTACGAATAGCTTCGTCAGTAACGTAAGGAGGGTTACTGAGAATAAAGTCGAATTTCTTCCCTTCTAAATTAGAAAAGACATCAGATTGAACTGCCTTTACTCTATCCTGCAAGTGATACTTATCGATGTTGATTTCAGCTACCTCTAATGCTGGTTGGCTAATGTCGGCTGCCACTACTTCAGCGTGGGGGAAAGCCTCGGCTGCCAAAATAGCCAGACTCCCACCTCCAGTGCATAAATCCAAGATGGAATGTACTTCTTCTGGATTCTTTACCCAGGGCTCTAACCCATCCTCTAGGAGCTCGGCAATATAGCTTCTTGGAATGATGACTCTTTCGTCTACATAGAACGGATGCTCGACTAACCACCATTCTTTAACAAGGTAGGCCGTTGGTACTAAATCATCGCATCTGCGAGCAATTGTTTGCAGAATCAAATCCCGCTCATTTGTACAAACAGCCGCATCTAAAAATTTCTCTTCGTATTCAAGCGGAATCGAAAGCTTTCCTAACACTAGAAATACTGCCTCATGCTCTGCATCATCATAGCCGTGGCCAAAGGTAGCCTCGCTCTGTTTTAGCTGTGTAAGCGCATAGCGAATGAAATCCCTGACAGTACGCAAGGGAGTGGTGTAGTTGATAATATTCATGGGTTAGGAGTAAGTAGCTTTTTTATCGTTAAATAATAGACTTGTTCAAGTTTTTCCATATCAGCCAATGGAATTGCTTCATTGGCTTTATGGATAAGGTTATTGACTGGGCCAAACTCTATAACTTCCGGACACCATTGGCTAATAAAGCGAGCATCGCTCGTTCCTCCAGAAGTTGAGTACCTAGGCGTAATTCCGGTTACTTCCTCAATAGCTTCAGTAACCGCGCTAATTAAATTAGTTCCTTTTGTGGAAAAGGGAAGGGCGCTTCTTTTCCATTCAATTTTGAATGTGCAGCCATCTCTTTCACAGACTTCTTTTAAAACTGCTTCAATTCGTTTTTCAATTTCCTCAGCGGAAATCGCAGGACTGTAGCGGAGGTTTAAAAGAATTTCACAGCTTCCAGGGACTACGTTGACCGCTCCAGTGCCTGCATTGATATTGCTAACTTGGAATGAAGTAGGAGGAAAGCCAGGATGCCCTTCGTCCCATTGAATATCTTTTAGTTTGGCTAATACTTCAGAAGCTACATGGATGGGATTTTTTACTTTATCGGGATAGGCAACATGGCCTTGTGTGCCTTCAATAATTATTTTTGCATTTAAGGAGCCGCGTCTTCCATTCTTTATGGTGTCTCCAAATTGAGTGACGCAAGTCGGTTCACCAACGATACTGAAGTCTGCTTTCAATCCTCTATTTTGAAGAATTTCAACTACCATCTTCATTCCATCTAAGCCATCGCCTTCCTCGTCACTGGTAAGAAGAAGGGCAATTGTCCCTGGATGGTTAGGATTGTCTTTTACAAAACGGATAGCCGCCTCCGTAAAAGCGGCTACAGAAGTTTTCATGTCTTGAGTTCCACGTCCTACGAGTGTTCCGTCTACTTGTGTGGGCGTAAAAGGATCGGTTTTCCAGCCTTCTCCAGGAGGTACAACATCCGTATGTCCACCAAAAACTAAGACAGGAGAACTGTTGCCATGCGTTATCCACAAGTTGGAAGTGGCATTACGATTTAAATATTGCCATTTAAATCCTATTAAATCCAATCGACTCTGAATAATGTGCTGGCAACCTGAATCATTAGGAGTGATCGACTTGCGTGAGACAAGTTCCTTAGTGAGCTCGAGGACAGGAAGCAAATCCATATTAATCTCTCAGTAAATCGTTAGTACTTGTCTTCGAGCGTGTCTTTTCATCGACTCTCTTGACTATAACTGCGCAGTTCAAGTTATATTTCCCGTCCTTGGAAGGTAAGCTTCCCGGCACTACAACTGATCCTGAAGGGACACGGCCTCTGTAGATTTCTCCAGTGGTACGGTCATAGATTTTAGTGCTCTGGCCAATAAACACACCCATCGAGATAACCGAGTTCTTTTCGACGATGACGCCTTCGACGATTTCGCTTCTTGCGCCGATAAAGCAGTTATCTTCAATAATTGTTGGCGAAGCCTGCAAGGGCTCTAACACTCCTCCAATTCCAGCACCGCCGGACAAATGGCAATTAGCTCCGACTTGAGCGCAAGAACCAACGGTTGCCCAGGTATCGACCATGGTGTTCTCTCCTACATAAGCTCCAATGTTTACAAAGGAGGGCATTAGTACGCAACCCTTGCTGATATGGGAACCATCACGAACAACCGCACCTGGCACTACTCTGAATCCACCTTTTTGAAAATCCTTGGCGTTGTATTCAGTAAATTTAAGGGGAACTTTATCGTAGTAAGTAAAGTTTCCATCACGGCTAACTTCTGTGGGGTAGAGCTTGAAGCTAAGAAGGATGGCCTTTTTAATCCATTCGTTAACCACCCATTTATCATCAACTTTTTCGGCTACTCTAATTTGACCGGAATCGAGTTGTGCAATTACCTCGTCAACAGCTTCTTGAACTTTTTTATCGCCAAGAAGAAATGGACCTTGGTCAGTCCATGCATACTCAATTGTTTGCTTAAGGTCTTCCATCTTGTTTCCTTTGTTTTGTCTATGTCTTTTGTTTAGATAAACCTGTTGTTTGTGCCTAGATTTGATATTTGAAGTTTCTAAATTTTGAAATCGGCTATTCTTTGCGCAGCTTCCTTAACTTCAGGAACGGTTGCCACAAGCGCAATCCTTACGTAACCAGTACCAGGATTCTTTCCTTGCGCATCCTCCCGTGCTAGGAAACTGCCTGGGAGTACGGTTACGCCTTCTTTTTCGTAAAGCTGCCTTGTGTATTCCTGATCATCGATAGGAGTTTTGGCCCATAAGTAGAAAGCGGCGTCCGGCATTTCGACTTTTAGTGATTCCTGAATAAGTGGTAAAGCGGCTTCGAACTTTTCTCTATAGAGTCTTCTATTTTCCTTGACGTGCTTTTCGTCATTCCAGGCCACGATGCTTGCTTTCTGGAATACGCCGGACATGGCTGAACCATGGTATGTTCTGTATAAGAGATAGGGCTTAATTAAATCTGCGTCCCCTGCAACAAAACCAGAACGCATACCTGGGGCGTTAGATCTCTTGGATAGGCTCGAAAAGATTATCAAATTCTTGAAATTTTCTTTTCCAAGCTTCCTAGCGGCTTCCATACTAGTAAGTGGCGGCTTGGACTCGTCAAAGTAGATTTCGGAATAGCATTCGTCGCTGCCAATGACAAAGCCATACTTTTCCGACATTTCAAATAGGACTTTCCAATCTTCCAGATTTAAAACTTTCCCAGTTGGGTTGTTTGGTGAGCAGACGATTACTAAAGCGGTATTCTTTAAAACTTCCTCTGGAACTTTCGTAATATCCATTTTGAAGTCGTTTTCAGCAGCGCAGGGAGCAAACCACGGTTTAGCACCCGCCAAAATCGTGGCTCCTTCGTATATTTGATAGAAGGGGTCCGGCATGACGACGTATGGGCTATCGGCTCTATCAATAATCACTTGCGGGAAAGAAAACAAAGCTTCACGAGACCCGTTAGTTGGAAGAATTTGAGTGTCTGGATCGACTTTTGCACCAGTCCTTCTTAAAAGCCAATTTGAAATAGCTTCCCGTAGCTCAGGAGTACCTTGGGTTGGAGGGTACTTTTCAAGAAGCTTGAGATTTTCTTTTATACAGGTTGCAATATCGGTGGGAAGTGCGTGCCTTGGTTCCCCGAGAGATAAGGATATGTGCGGTTTGCCTTCCGGCAATTTGGCACCTTTGAGCAAAGCTCTGAGTCGAGTGAAAGGATAGGGCTTCGTTAATTTAAGTTCTGGATTCATGGTTGTTTCATTCCAGTTGGGACCACGTGGAGGTTTTATTTATCCTCTTGTTGGAACGTTTGTTTCAAATTCTTCAATATCGACTTTAGGTTGGGGAGTCCAGCCTTCTTTACGGTGATCGGCTACTACTGTGGTATAAATGCCTCCTCTAACCCACCACTTGGCTTTAAGTCTCATATAGCGAGGTTCAAGCGCTTTAACGAGATCGTCCAAAATCTTATTCGTTATTGCCTCATGGAAAGCGCCTTCTTGCCTATAGCTCCACATATAAAGCTTGAGGGATTTCAGTTCCACATTTTTCTGATCCGGAATGTAGTCGAGGATAAGAGTGGCGAAATCAGGCTGTCCTGTAAGTGGACATAGAGAAGTGAATTCTGGGATCTCCATGTGGATTAAATAATCTCTACCCGGTTGTGGGTTGGGAAAAGTTTCCAGGTTTTTAGATGGTTGTGTCGACATTATTCCTTCCTTTTGATTTTTCGCAATATTAACAGTTCAGATTAGAGATTTCCCGCAGATTCTAAGGAGGATAGCGAATAATGCGACTTCTTTCTTTTAAGAAAGGCTACTGGTAGGTCTATTGAAGGATAAAAGGAGACTATAGAGTTGCCATAAAATGCTTTAGCGATTGTTAAGACGCACTTATGATTAACACCGGAAATTCAGTAATAGTTCCCATATATATGTGTTTATACCACCTTAGAATACCCGTTGTTCGGTGCTAAAAAGTTTCTCTTGAAATCCCTGTCGATATTAAAATTAACTTTCTTACCTTCCTATTTTTACCTGACTAAGTTCTAACCCGAGGACAGACAATGCTTGAAAATCTCCCGATGACGCTAACAGTTTTAATAATCGGCGTGGTCGTAGTTATAGCTTTTTGGTACTGGCTTCGGATTAAAAGCAGACAAGCGGAAGAAGCAAAGGCTGAAGTCCATCACATAGATCGCGAACCTATTATGCTTTCGCCTTCAGAGAGGGCTATGGTCTCACCAAGTTCGTCCCAGGCTTACGAGCCTAATGTTAGTGGATATCAGGATGAGACTCTTACAACAAAGCCAGAGCAGGAAAACCAAGAAGTTGAGCCTGTAAGCGTCCCGGAAGCAGCTGAACAACCGAAAACCTCAACGGAAGCTCAATATCAACAAAATGACCATCAGGCGCCAGCGCCGCAGGTAGTGGAAACGCACAATCCCTATTCGGAATTAATGGAAAGGTTGCCTTTCAATGAGGCGATGCGCTTTGAAGATACGGCAAAAACTGGCGTACCTTCTCATAATCCAGTTCTTGAAGAAGTGTTTACGGTTACTTTTAAGAGCGCAGTAACTGGCACGCAGCTCCTAAAGGAGCTAAAGGACATCAAGAAGATCGATCTTGGCGGACATTATTCCATCTATGCATGGGAAACTACAGAAGGTAAATGGGAAGTTCCGGATCCAATTGGCTCCTACACCGCAGTCATTATTATTGTCCGCTTGGCTTCGGCCTCCGGGGCAATTTCACCAACAGCTGTTTCCCAATTAATCCAGTTCAAGCAAAGACTTGAAATGATGCTTGATGGAGTTAGCGACGTCATGGACGATCAGCAAATTCAAGCAAAAGCTCTGAACCTGTCGAATTGGGTGCAGTTATTTAATAAGACATTCCTTCTTTATCTTCTGTTACCAGCAGCAATTACTACCCAGGAATTTGAGAAAAAGGCAGCAGGTTTAGGATTTAATCGGATAAATTCAACAACCTACGAAAAGCTAGGCACGCTTATGCAATCCAAGGACGGTAAAAGATATGAACATCGTCGTGGAGAACTAGTCCTATGCCAAATTACCGATGAAGTTCTTAAGCTCGAGCTGCGTGTTCCGCTCGTTCCACCTGAAAGAGATCCGTTGAAGATCCTTATGATGGCAGCCAATGCTTTTGCAGCTGTTTTTGGAGCGCAGATCGTCTGCCAGGATGGAACTGAAATTAACGGTCAGCTTCTAGCTGCTACAAAGAA
Organism: Burkholderiales bacterium; assembly: GCA_021205255.1. GTDB lineage: Bacteria > Pseudomonadota > Gammaproteobacteria > Burkholderiales > Burkholderiaceae_F > JAJPXW01. The sequence continues at coordinate 3,340 of JAJPXW010000244.1, read as the reverse complement.
AGATACAGACAAGTTCTATGCCAACATGAGAGTGCAGGGACTTGAGCCTGGCGGAGACGATGTTTTCCTGCTTTTAAGCTGAAATCTCCCCAAAAACTATTACTTTCTGAGAAATCTACGGCTTTCTCGGTCATACTGCGCAATCCAGCTAGGAGGAAGCTAAATGAGCGAACAAACATTGACAAAGGAAGAGCAGGCCATCAAGGATAGGATGGAAGCTTTAGCAGAAGAAATCGAAAAACATAACAAGGCCTACTATGTAGACAACAATCCAACCATTTCCGATGATCTCTACGACTCGCTTTTCCAAGAGCTAGTTCGTCTCGAAAAAGAATACCCGCAGTTCAAGAGTCTCTTTTCTCCTACCGACAGAGTCGGTGCGGAAGTAAAGAGCGAGATGACAAAGGTAACCCATAAAATTCCTTTGCTCTCAATCCACACTGAAACTGACTATACGGCTCAAGGCGCCTACGACTTCGATGGGCGTATAAGACGCTCTTTAGAGCTAGAGCCTAGCGCTCCTCCTGTTGAATACGATTGTGAACTGAAGTTTGACGGTCTTGCCGTTAACTTGCGCTATGAAAAAGGTGTCTTAGTCGTTGCCGCTACTAGAGGTGACGGGTATACCGGTGAAGATGTCACTGCAAATGTCAGAACGATAAAAACTCTGCCCTTAAAAGTCGAAGGTCTGCCAGATATCTGTGAAATTCGAGGAGAAGTTATTCTTCATAAGAAAGAATTCGAGAGAATTAACGAAGAGCAGAGAAAAATCGGTGGCAAAGTCTTTGCTAATCCTAGAAATGCTACGGCAGGCTCTCTAAGACAATTAGATCCATCAATTACCGCAAAAAGAAATCTTTCTTTTTATGCCTACGGCTTAGGAGAAGTCAGCAGTGAAATTGCTCCTACGCAATCAGCTCTTCTTGATAAGTTAAAAGAACTTGGCTTTCCAGTTTCCGGTATGCGTACTCTGGCATATGGACCAGCGGAACTTCAGAACTTCCACTTGAAAGTAGAGCAAGAGCGCAAAGACTTGCCATTTGAAATTGATGGCGTAGTTTATAAAGTTAACAGTTTTGCGCTTCAAAGAGAACTTGGCTATGTCTCCCGTGAGCCGCGCTGGGCCTGCGCACACAAGTATCCTCCCGAAGAAGCCCAAACTCAAGTGCTCGATATTGAAATTCAAGTAGGTAGAACTGGTAAGTTGACACCAGTCGCAAGACTAAGACCTGTATTTGTGGGTGGCACAACAATTAGCAACGCCTCTTTGCACAATGAGGAATTTCTGGAGAAGATGGGTGTAAAGATTGGCGACACTATCGTGATCCGTAGAGCAGGAGACGTTATTCCAGAAATCGTCAGGGTTGTTCCAGAATTGCGGCCAGCAGATGCGCGTACCTTTGTATTTCCAGAATATTGTCCAATCTGTGGCTCCCACGCTTACAAGGAGCCTGGAGAAAAGGATAGGCGTTGCACTGGGGGTCTCTTCTGTAAAGCTATGCGGGTTCAAAGCATTCTGCACTTTGTATCCCGAAATGCTATGGGCATAGATGGCATTGGCGAAAAATTAGCTGAACAATTAGTGGCCGATGATACCTTAAAGACCGTAGCCGATATTTATAAGCTAACTGCCGACCAACTTGTCAAATATGAGAGGATGGGAGAAAAGTCGGCAACTAAGATAATTGAATCGATAGAGAAATCCAAGAACACCACATTAGAGCGGTTTTTATTTGCCATTAGTATTCCAGATGTGGGCGAGGCAGGCGCAAGAACGTTAGCAGCGCACTTTGGCTCTTTACAAGCTCTTGAAGATGCTGGGCTGGAAGATTTATTGGGAGTCGAAGATGTTGGACCATCGACTGCTGAAAAGATTTTGCATTTCTTTGCCGAACCAGCAAACTTGAAAGTCATAGATGAGCTTCGAGTCGCCGGAGTCCATTGGGAGGAAGGGGGAGGCCGCAGTACGGAAAATCAAATCTTTACTGGAATGACTTTTGTATTAACTGGTACACTGCCAACACTAACCCGGGATGAAGCTTCCGACCTAATCCGTAAGTTCGGAGGTAAAGTTGCAGGCTCAGTTTCGAAAAAGACATCGTATGTACTAGCTGGTGCAAACCCGGGTAGTAAACTCAGTAAAGCAGAAGCGCTTGGTGTGAAGATAATTGACCAAGACGAATTCATGAAGATGCTCGTACAAGACAAGGAGGACGCATGAAAACTTTTGCGGTGATCGGTGGTTCGGGAGCCACCAAGCCGGACTTCCTCGAAGGTTCGGTCATTGAAAAGGTTGAGACGCCCTGGGGTGATCCGTCTAGCGAAATTATTCGGGGTAGGTATGAAGGTATGGAAATTGTTTATCTACCGCGCCATGGCAGGACTATTAAAAAACCTCCGCATATGATTAACTATCGGGCAAACATTTGGGCACTTGCCCAATATAACCCCGAAGCTATAGTTGCTCTTTGTTCAGTTGGTGGAATCGTTGAAGACGACGTACCAGGCACCATCGCAATTCCGGATCAGATCTTGGATTTCACATGGGGCAGAGAAACTTCGTACAACACTGGTGAAACTGAAGAAATTAACTTTATTGATTTCACAAATCCTTTTGATGACGATTTGAGGGATTCTCTTCTCGACGCCGCTGAAGAACTTGACATAGAAGTTATTGATGGAGGAACTTACGCTTGTATGCAAGGTCCTCGTCTAGAGACTTCGGCTGAAATAGAAAAGCTTAGTAGGGACGGAGCCCATTATGTAGGAATGACTATGATGCCGGAAGCGGCTTTGGCCAGAGAGCTGAAACTGCCTTATGCCGCATTGCTACAGGTAGTAAATCCTGCTGCCGGCGTTGGTGACTCCGAAAATGCAGTTGACCTTGAAGCAGCTGGCACTATATTGGAAACAGCTTATAAAGATTCTATTGACATAGCTCTTAAGGCATTTACTGATATAGCTTCCGAAGAAGAATAGGAGCTAAAAGATTGAATGGAGGGTGGTCAGCCACCCTTTGTTTTATCTCTTACTTCCTAAATACGGGACTTTGAATTTATGGGTTAGATTTTCCCTAGGCAAATGGAGCAAACCCAGTTAGCGAAATTCACTTATTCCGAAGTTGAGCTTCTTACAATTTATTCCCTATCAATACAGTAACAAATGCCTTAAGTAATTTTGCTGAAGGCTAATAGTGGATTTTTGGAGATGCTCATTCAATAAGGTTTGATGCAAGGAGAGAAGATGGGAAGCACAATTTCGGCTATCTCCCAAACTGTGGTGAACCTTGAAAAACTATTCAAGATTCTTGCAGTCGCCAGCGGGAGTGTTGGGCACCGCT
>JAJPXW010000103.1:9629-10063 GCA_021205255.1 Burkholderiales bacterium | reverse complement strand
ACGTCCTATGGAATACAAAGACTATTACAAAATCTTAGGTGTAGATCGGTCCGCCTCAGAATCGGAAATCAAAAAAGCTTTTAGAAAGCTAGCTCAAAAATACCATCCGGATATTTCAAAAGAAAAGGATGCGGAAACCAAATTTAAGGATGTCAATGAGGCTTATCAAACGCTTTCCGACCCAGAAAAGAAAGCAGCCTATGACAACTTAGGCCAGAGACAAGCCGGTAGCAACTTCGAACCACCACCTAACTGGGGTGGTGGCGGATTCAGCGGTTTCGAGCACTTTGGCCGTGGTGGCGCTGGTGGATTTGACTTTGGCGGTGCGGAAGGCTTCGATTTTGCCGATTTGTTCAGTTCCATGGGAAGAGGTGGGGCTTCTTCCAGATCCCGCAAGATGGCTGGTGAAGACCTTGAAGCCGCAGTATCAATCA
>JAJPXW010000103.1:7047-9611 GCA_021205255.1 Burkholderiales bacterium | reverse complement strand
TACGACGGTTTCCTTGTCGCTACGTGAGCCCGAAGAGCAACCTGACGGCCATGTCCGCCATGTCACTAAAACTCTGGAAGTTAAGATTCCGGCAGGTACGATTGACGGTCAGAGGATGCGCTTGGCCGGTAAAGGCGGCATGGGCTATAACGGCGGTCCAAATGGCAATCTCTACATCACTATTAATATTACCGACACTGGAAAGTTCAAGGTCGAAGGCAGGGATGTCTATTTAACTGTTCCAATGACTCCGCCAGAGGCTGTCCTAGGTGCGGAAGTTGTAGTGCCGACCCTCGGTGGCAAGAAGCTATCGGTTAAGGTTAAGCCCGGAGCCAAATCCGGTCAGAAGGTAAGAATTCCTGGCAAGGGATTCCCCAACAAGAAAGGCGCAGCTGGAGATTTTTATCTGGTCATAAACATCGTTGTTCCGCCTGATCCAACTAAGGAAGAGAAAGAACTTTACGAGAAGCTTGCAGAAGTTTCGAAATTTAATCCAAGAGCCGATCTGTAGGAGGCATGAACAATGGACCAAACAATGATTACTGAACCACAGAGCAGCCTTAGTGAAGAAGAACTTCGGGAAACAAGTGGACTTCCAGACGAAGTTTTTACCGAATTAGTGGAATTAGGCGCCTTGGATCCTTTTAAGCACGATGGCTTCTATGAAGTTAGCAGCGTTGTGGTATTTAGGAAAGCGGCTAGACTGAGAAATAGTTTTCAGCTCGATACTAATTCGTTGGCTCTGATTATCCATTTCATTGGAGAAACCGAGGACTTAAGGCGTCAGATCAAAAGGATCTATAGAACTAATCCTTTGTTTAGATAGGAATGAAGCAACAGAAGCGATACCGCCTAGTATCGCTTCTTCAGTGTTAACTGACTTAACTGAAACAAACCATTATTTTTCAAGGAGTTGTGAGCGAGCTTTTGCTTAATCGGGTATCATTGGCAATCTTGGCGCAAATACGGCATGTATACCCACATAAGCCGACTAATCGATCTCATTTGCTTATGTACAGGTGCTAGCGCCATGTCCGAGCTGAGCAAAACAACAAGAGTGTCAACGTGGATTTGTCTTTTAAAATTTTTCTGATTATTTGTTTAATTATTGCGGCTGCCTATTTTGCTATTGCAGAAATCTCACTTGCCGGATCCCGAAAAGTCAGACTAACAAGAATGGCCGACGAGGGAGACACTAGAGCGGCTCAAGTACTGGCATTGAAAGAAAAGCCAGGTCCTTTCTTTTCAGTTATCCAAATAGGAATTAACGCAGTCGCTATTCTTGGTGGCATTGTTGGTGAACCAGCATTTACTCCAGCATTTGAAAATCTACTGCGACCTATATTGCCTGAAGAAGTGCTTCCTTCGGTTGCCTTTATATGTTCTTTTACCTTAGTGACAATTATGTTCGTTATTTTTGCGGACTTAATTCCAAAAAGGGTAGGGCTTATCAAACCTGAAGCAGTTTCCGTTAAGCTTATTGGCTCCATGCTGGTATTGATTAAAATCCTCAAACCTTTTGTTTGGATTTTGACGCTCATTTCCAATGGCATTATCAAAGCTTTTGGATTGCCGACGAAAAATCAAGAACAGATCACAAGTGAAGACATTGCGGCAACAGTCGAAGCAGGTGGAGAGGCAGGCCTTTTAGCACCAAGTGAACAAGCAGCCATTGAAAATGTAATGGACTTGGAAAGCAGACTTGTTCCAAGTGCGATGACGGCCCGGGATTTTATTGTCTACTTTACTTTGGATGAAAGCTTCGACAGCATTACTAAGAAAATCGGTGAGAGCCCGCATAATAAGTTCCTAGTCTGCGACCGCGATATTGACCATGTTATCGGCTATGTTGACTCAAAGGATTTATTGCGTAGGGTCATTGAAGGCAAAACTTTTTCGTTAAAAGACCGCACGTTTATTTCCTCCATTCTCGCAGTTCCTGATTCTCTGACTCTTTCAGAAGTTCTGGAATTATTTAAGAACCAAAGAGCCGACTTTGCTGTAGTAGTCAATGAGTATGCGCTTACTGTAGGTGTCATTACGTTAAACGATATCATGAGCACTGTGATGGGTGACCTCGTTATTACTCCAGAAGAAGCCCAAATTGTTCAGCGCGAGGATGGATCCTGGCTAATCGATGGCGCTACGCCTATTGATGATGTGGAAAAGGTGTTTAGTTTCGGGACATTGCCAGACGATGAGACCTATGAGACCATGGCCGGCTTCATGATGTATATGCTTCGCAAGATTCCAAAATTAACTGACAGGGTTGAATATGGCGGTTATCGCTTTGAAGTCATTGACGTTGAACGCCATAGGATTGACCAAATTCTTGCTACTAAGTTAGAGGAAGAGCAGCCAAATCCAGAGGAGGATCCTCCCTCCAACGAAAGCATAATTCATTTAAAGGACGGTACGGAATAAATAATAAAAAGGCGACTGAGGTCGCCTTTTTATTCGGCCTAGAAGGTTAAAGCCGTGTTTCTAAAGTGGTTATGAAGTGGCTTTAGTCGAAGTGGCTCTTCTTCTAGTAGTCGCTCTTGTGCTAGAAGTTTTTGCCATAG
>JAJPXW010000103.1:0-7037 GCA_021205255.1 Burkholderiales bacterium | reverse complement strand
AATTTAAAGCCGATCTTGCCTCCCTTTTCAAGGATAAGGCTTGCTGAAAACTTTCTCTTCGTGCGGTTCGAAACGAAATCCGTCAACAAATCAGTGGATCCAGTTTCCAGCAGCTTTTTCATTTGTTCTCTTTCAATAGGTTGCTGGAGAATGACTTTAGAACTGCGGAAAGTGCATTTCTTAGAAGCTTTTGGATCTAAATAGGCTTCGCAGGCATAGGCATTTTCTGTTTCAAAGACTTGATGCTTCTTGCAGACAGGACATGTGCCTACTGGTTTCCCTTTTTTGACCTCGGCCATATCGACTACAACTTCAGGCTTTTCTCCAAAATCAAAGTCGATTTTGTAGTCCGACCCCTCTACAACTAGCTTAAGAGAAGCGGAAAAAGGTCTTCTGGTTTTGCTGATGAAGCCTTCAAGCGGACCAATTTTTTTATTGGCAATTAACTCTTCAGCTTCGCTTGGCTCCAGGATTCTTCCTCCCGGCTGCTTTGAGAAATGCCAGCCACATTTCGAACAGACATACTGATTATATTGTTCGTCGATAGGACCACCGCAGCAAGGGCATGGTACCTTAAGCCGAGCGGGGTTAGTCAAGGGTACAGTCGCATCCTTTTCGTGGTTCCTAGCCTTTTGAACAATATCTTTGGTGAGAGTTCCAATTTCTTTCATGAATTCTGACCGAGTCAACTTGCCTTTTTCTATTTGGCCAAGTTGATATTCCCATTCGCCAGTTAGCTCGGCATCCGATAACTCCTTGATATCGAGCCCTTTCAAGAGGGTAAGCAGTTGCTTCGCTTTTGCTGTTGGAACTAAATCTCTACCTTCCAGAATCATATAGCCCTGTACTTTAAGTCCATCGATGATGGCAGCTCGTGTTGCAGGTGTACCGATACCTTTTTCAGACATGGCAAGGCGGTATTCTTCTTCAGTCACTTCTTTACCGGCATTTTCCATTGCGCTAAGAAGTGTTGCTTCGGTATAGCGGGCTGGTGGTTTAGTAGCAAGTTTTTCTGCCTCTATAGTGTGAACGGCTACTTTTTCTCCATCCGTGATAGGAACTAGCAGCTCATCTGGATTACCTGCCCCTCTTCCATATACGGCTAGCCAGCCAGGAGATTGCAGAACTTTTCCTTCCGATAGGAAGGTGTAGCCCGAGACAATAGTCTTACGAGTGATCTGTTTGTATTGCGCTGGTGGGAAGAAGACCGCTAGGAAGCGTTTGACGACAAGATCGTAAATTTTTTGTTCAACATCCGATAAAGAAGCCGGTGGGGTTTGAGTTGTAGGAATGATGGCAAAGTGATCAGAGATTTTTGAGTTATCAAAAATCTTCTTTACTGGCTTAACCCAATTGTTATCCAACACTTCAGTGGCAAATTTTGACCATTGAGTCTGCTGGAGCATTCTCATAGTATCTTTTACTGTGGGAACATAATCATTAGGCAAAGCCCGTGCATCGGTTCGAGGATAGGTTAAGACCTTATGCTTTTCATAGAGAGCTTGTGCTATCGAAAGCGTGGTCTTAGCAGAAAAGCCAAATCGGTTGTTTGCATCTCTTTGAAGAGAAGTAAGATCGTAAAGCGCTGGGCACGAACTAGTAGTAGGTTTTGACTCCTCTGTGACGACTCCATGGCCGTTCTTGCATTTATCTACGATAGCTTGCGCATCTTCTGCATTCCAAAGACGATCAGCTTTCTTGAATGGGTCCTTTGGATCCTTCTTAAAGTCGGGATTGATGTAGCGACCTGGATAGAGACCACTAGCGGCTGCAAAGTCTGCATGGACTTCCCAATAATCCTTGGGCTTGAAGCCTTGGATTTCAGCTTCCCTCTTTACTACGAGTGCAAGTGTCGGTGTCTGAACTCTACCTACGGTAGTTAAAAAGAAACCTCTTCCTTGGCTATTGAAAGCGGTCATTGCACGGGTGCCGTTAATTCCCACTAGCCAATCAGCTTCAGAGCGACTTTTAGCCGCATCGGCGAGATTCTTCATTTCCGCATCCGTTCGCAAGTGCTGGAAAGCCGAGAGAATTGACTGCTTAGTCATGGACTGCAGCCATAGTCTCTCCAGCGTTTTCTTTGTCTTTACTGAGTCAATGATGTAGCGGAATATCAGTTCACCTTCGCGGCCCGCATCGCAAGCATTAATAATTTTGTCGACATCTTTGCGCTTAATGAGTTTGGCAAGAGATTTAAGGCGAGCTTCCGTCTTTTTTATCGGTTCCAAGTCGAAGTACGGAGGGATAACTGGAAGATTATCGAGATTCCACTTTCCTCTTTGTACTTCATACTCTTCAGGAGCTTTGATCTCTAAGAGATGGCCAACTGCCGAAGCAATGACGTAGTCGTCTCCTTCATAATAGTCAGTGACCTTCTTTACCCCTCCTAAGGCTTTTGCTATATCGGCGGCTACCGATGGTTTTTCTGCAATAACTAAAGTCTTTCCCATTTTCTATCCATATTTCCATTCAGCATCAGTTCCTTAAAAGGAGAGGAGCCTGGAAAATAATTTATTCTTAAAGAAAGGTGTTCTTTTCTTCCCTTCTTGCAGCCTCTTATTAGGTCTCACCCAAATCTAGGCCTTTCTTTCATTTTTAGATTAACACCGCAAGCAATCCTTAAGTCAAGGGGGAGAATCGCCAAATTGAGAGTATCGGCATTATCACAGAAGCTAGCTAGATGGAGTAGGTGTGATCCTTTAGCTCAAGTTCAAGGACATAACTCTACCTTAATAATGGCATTTCAAAAGTAACTGAAAAGTTTTGACTAACATCGTCTTTGAAATACTCTATTTAAGCTCAAGATAAATAGTAAAAAGTTAAGATTGCGGGCAATCGTATAGTATTGCTAGATCTTTATGGAGACTAATTAGTGGCACTTCTTCCTATTCTGAAATATCCTGATGAAAGGCTAAATAAAGTAGCCGAACCCGTTACTGTTTTTGATGGCGATCTGAAACAGCTAGCTGCCGATATGGCTGAAACCATGTATGAAGCGCCAGGCGTTGGGTTAGCTGCTACGCAGGTAAATAAGCATATTCAGTTGATCGTCATCGATGTGTCAGAAACCAAAGACCAACTTCAGGTGTTTGTTAATCCCAAAGTGACGGAAGTTAGCGATGAGATCAAATGCTGGGAAGAAGGTTGTCTTTCTTTGCCTGGAATATACGAGAAAGTAAAGAGACCGGCTGCAGTGACTGTTGTGGCGCAAGACTTAGACGGGAATACTTTTGAGACTAAGTGCGACGAACTCTTAGCAGTTTGCATTCAACATGAAATGGACCACTTAAAAGGGAAAGTTTTTGTCGACTACCTTAGCCATCTAAAGAAAAGCCGCATTACGCACAAACTGCAAAAGCAGAAACTTGAAGAGGCTAAGAAAGCTAAGGAGGAAGCCGCTAAAGCTAGCTAAATAATTATTTTTATTTAGCAGCCTATGTTTCCGTACTCCAGACATGTTCGGCAATTGCGCTTGCCATACTTTCGTAATGGATATCAGGAAGGTCGTGTCCCATTAACGGAAATGTCTTTAGCGTGGCATTCGGAATTATTTCCGCAAGTTCCTTTCCAGCAGCCAATGGAAGGAGCGGGTCGTCTTCGCCGTGCATCACTAAGGTAGGGACGCTTAATCGCTTCAATTGCTCGGATCTATCGCCACTAGCCAAAATAGCCAGCAACTGCCTTTCAGTGGCTTTGTAATCGTTAGTTTCCCCACCCATAGTGGTCAACCAGTGATCAATCACTTCTTGTGGATACTCGTACTTAGGACTTTTAAGGCTATTGAAAAGCTCCATGTGCTTTTTTTGTATTTCTTCGGGGCTAGCCTTTTGCGATGGCTGAGAAAATAAAGAATAGAGAGTTTTTATCTTGCCGACGCCTGTACGGGGATTGCCTGATGCCGACATAATGGGAATTAAGGATTTAACACGTGACGGTCTAATAGTTGCTAGGACTTGAGCAATCATGCCTCCCATCGATACTCCAACAGCATGAGCTCTCTGAATTTCTAAGTAATCCATTAAATCTGCTGTGTCTAGAGCCATATCCTCTAGGCGATATGGCGCCTGTACCGGTAGTCTTAACAAAGCTCGCCCAATAGCGACAGGCACCGATGTCTGGTCTTGACTGTCTGAGAACCGTTCAGAATCACCACTATCGCGGTTATCCATAGTGATGACGTAAAGACCTTTTTTAGTAAGTTTTTGTAGGAACTCCTTAGGCCATGCGATTGCCGGCATGCTCAAACCTGCAAGCAGCACTACGGCCGGCAGGTTTTTATCTCCATAGCAGGAGTAATTCATCTTCATGTTTTTAAGTTGGGCAATTGGCATTTCGGGTAGCCTCTGGCTGATTTCAATTGGAATTTTTCCAATTGTCCTACAATTCTTCAGCTCAATGCATCTGTCTTGGACTCTTGCAATACAAATGGGACATTGGCCAAAGTATCTGCAACCAGTCCGACTTATTGCTAGAAGAGAGTCTAAGAGCGCTCTTAGCTTGTAAAAGCAACTTCAATTATTAAAACTACAACTGCTGAAACTCAAATGAAAATTGTCTTTGCTGGCACTTCGGAATTTGCCGATGTCGCTTTAAAGAAACTAGTTGATGAAGGCTATGAAGTATCTCTTGTATTGACTCAGCCTGACCGTCCTGCTGGCCGTGGTCGAAAATTGACGGAAAGCCCCGTTAAGAAAACAGCGAAGCAAAATGGCCTGACTGTCATGACACCTCGGACTCTTAGAAGGACGAAAGGTGGCGAGGAGACGGCAGCTGTATTCGATGCAATTAGAAAGATAGAACCGGATCTTTTAATTGTCGCTTCCTATGGACTCATTATTCCGCAGGAGCTCCTAGACATTCCTAAAGGACTTATTCCTGAAAAATATCCGGAAATAAAAGCGCTAAATATTCATGGAAGCCTTCTTCCTAAATGGCGAGGCGCGGCTCCAATTGCTAGAGGCTTGGAGGCAGGAGATACTGAAGCTGGAATTACATTAATGGTAATGGACGCCGGTTTAGACACCGGTCCGATGCTATGGGAAAAAGCCATTCCTATTGAAGATTCCGACACCGCAGGTACCCTTACTGAAAAAGACGCCAAGCTAGGGGCTGAAATGCTTATAGAGTATTTACGCCATCCACAGGATTTCCCGCCGCAAAAGCAGCCTGAAGGCTCAACCTACGCTTCAAAACTTGATAAATCCGAAGGCGTTATCTCTTGGGAGACTCCAGCAAAAGCTCTTTCCTGCAAAATCCGAGCCTTTAATCCATTTCCCGGGTGCGTATTTAAGCATGAAGGCAACGATGTGAAAGTCTGGTTCGCTTCCGACACAGGTCAATCGACGGATAAAGCGCCAGGGACGATCTTGCAAGCCAACAAGGATGGAATTGACGTGGCTTGTGGGCAAAATACCGTAATTCGGCTGGAAGAACTACAAAAGCCAGGAGGTAAGAAGTTAAAAGCCCGTGATTTCCTCAATGGCTATTCCATGAAAGCAGGAGATATCCTTGGTTGAAAATAAAAGGGCGCCATTAGGGGAGATCCTCCTAGCCGCTTCCAAAGTATGGCAGGCAGTGAAAGCAGGATCGTCCATCGATTCTGCTCTACGAAAAGCTTCTTCGGAAATTCCAACGGCTTTTCGGCCGGCAGTACAGAGCCTGGTATATCAAGTAGCCCGCAAAAGAGCTCTAGTGAAGTTTCTTGTGGATAAGCTTGCTGCGAAGAAACCGACTCCAGAAGTAAGCTCATATCTTGAAATAGCTTTAGCCATTGCTCTTGAAGGGAACGAAAAACCTTTTGTATTAGTCAACGAGGCGGTTAATGGAGCCAAACGCAGCCGTAATCTAAAAAATTCGGCTAATTTCATTAATGCCGTATTGAGAAGATTCCTAAGAGAAAAGGAAACTTTAACAAAAGAAGCTCTCCTTAATCCCTCAGTTCGTTTTAATGCGCCCGAGTGGTGGATTAGAAAATACAAAAAAGTATTCAAGAATGCCGATGCGATTATGGAGCTGCAGCAAAGGCATCCACCACTTGTACTTAGAGTTAATCAAAGAAGAATTTCCCGGGACGACTATCTAGCACAGTTACATCAGGCCAATATAGAGGCCCATCCAGTGGGCGAGGTAGGAGTAGCGCTAGTGCATGCCATGGCTGCTTCTCAAATTCCAGGCCTGCAGGAAGGTTTAGTCTCGGTGCAAGATGCCGGTAGCCAATTAGCTTCTCAAATTTTGGGAGTAAAAGACGGCATGAAAGTACTTGATTGCTGTGCGGCTCCTGGTGGTAAGACAGGTCACCTTCTTGAACTTGCCGATATCGATCTAGTGGCTTTGGAGATGGATCCCGAAAGAGCTGAAAAAATAAAAGAAAACTTAGATCGATTAGGCCTACACGCTACTGTCCTTGTTGCCGATGCTTCCGATATGGACATTGATGTTCAACATCGCGAGTTCGATAGAATTCTTTTGGATGCCCCCTGTTCGGCTTCAGGAGTCGTTAGACGGCATCCAGACATACCTTGGCTTAAAAATCAAGAAGATATCAATAACTTAGCACAAAAGCAGAAAGAACTTTTAGAAAAAAATTGGTTACGCTTGGCAAAGGGTGGAAGAATTCTTTATGCTGTATGCTCAGTAATGCCTGAAGAAGGCATGGAACAAATCCGTAACTTCTTGCAAGAAAAAAGTGATGCTAGGCTTGTGTCCTTTGAAGGGGCACTAGATGGGTATTTACTTTTGGCTCCGCAAGAGAAAACGCCTACCGAAGGATTTATGCCTTGGGTAAACGATGGGTTTTTCTATGCGTTGATTGAGAAGATTTAATGTTTCTGAGAACCTTAGCGTTCAAATGCCTGGTTATCCTGGCAATGTGCCTGCCTTGCGCATCGCTTATTGCGGCCGAGGAAGGCATCGTACCGAGCGATGCGATTGTCAAAGTTGTACCGGGCAAAAACGGAGGCATTTTCTTTAACGGCATTTTCCATATCACGTTGTCTGATGAAGCTAGAGACGTACTAGAAAGAGGTATTCCCTTAAAT
>JAJPXW010000165.1 GCA_021205255.1 Burkholderiales bacterium | reverse complement strand
TGGACGACCTCCGCGGGCTCTTGGTGGCGGCTGGCGAGTTACAGCCTCAATCATAGCCCTTGTTAATAATGGAGTTGATAATTTAGCAAAAGCGGCCGCATGAGCTTGGTTAACCGCTTCCATTAATTGGCCTAATCCTCTTTTTAGTAATGCCGAGATATAAAGTGTCTTTGCCCATTTTAAAAAGTGAATCTTGCGGGCAAATTCTTCTTTTACTCTAGTCTTTTCATAGGTGCCTAGGCTATCCCATTTATTTACGGCAATAACCAAAGCCCTTCCGCTCTCTAAAATATAACCAGCGATATGGGCATCTTGCTCTGCAATGCCAGCTTCCGCATCAAGCAAAAGCACCACGACATTTGCGTTTTCTATTGCTTGCAGAGTTTTAACAACGGAGAACTTTTCTAGTGTCTAAAAAACTTTACCTTTGCGCATTAGACCTGGAGTATCGTTTAGCGTGTAGTCTCGGTCCTTATATTGGAATTCCACTTCAATGGCATCCCGGGTTGTTCCGGGCATGTCATAGGCTATTAGGCGGTCTTCACCAATCAAGGCATTAATCAGTGTGGACTTTCCAGAATTTGGCCTACCGGCAACTGCGACCTTAATCTTGCGGACTGCATCATCGGATTTATCGATTTCCTCTTCAGTTGGATAGTCTTCAAGAACAAGTTCCATTAAAGGGCCCACACCTTCGCCGTGAGCCGCTGAAATTGGATATGGCTCTCCTAGACCTAGTTCATAGAATTCAGCTAAAGCTGAAATTCCAAGACCTTCCGCTTTATTGACTATGAGATAGATCTTTTTATTAGTTGTACGCAGGCTTGTGGCAATTCTTTCGTCTTGAGGAACTAAGCCGCTTCTAGCATCCACAATAAAAAGGACGATGTCGGCTTCAGTAACGGCAAGCTCAGCCTGTCCGGTCATTTCCTTTACTATGCCTTCAGTGCGAAGCGGCTCAAAACCGCCAGTGTCGATGACGATATAAGGCTTGCCACCGACTCTGCCTTCACCGTAATGTCTATCTCTTGTAAGACCTGGAAAGTCCGCAACTATGGCGTTGCGAGTACGTGTCAGGCGATTAAAAAGCGTCGATTTACCGACGTTTGGACGCCCGACAAGGGCAACAACCGGAACCATATTCTTATCTTGTGGCTACGTAGGCCACTTCTCCTTTTTGTGTCTGGAAAATTGCGCCATCACTAAAGTGTTGGCCGGGCACAACTATAGGACCACTAAGTCGTGTGCGACCAATTAAATCCCCCGTTCTAGGGGAAAGGAAATGCAAATAGCCTTCAAAATCGCCCACTGCAACAGCGCCAGGTACAACTACCGGCGCAGTAAGTTGCCGATAAGTCAGCTCTGCATTTTCCCAGCGTGGTTCGCCACTTTCACGGTAATAGGCATGGACTTTTCCAGCAGCGTCAACCACATAGACGTTATCGTCATCAATAGCGGGACCGGCTACCGCATCGACTGGATGGCTCCACTTAAGTTGGCCATTAGTCGTATCAACACAAGTGACTGCGCCTTGGTAAGCGGCTGCACATAGCAAATCGTATGACAAAGCTGGAGTTCCAACAACGTCAATTAATCTCTCGACTTCAGTGATACCTTTAGCTTGCGCAACTGGAAATTCAAAAACTGGTCTACCACTTGGCAAGTCAAGAATAACAACGTGGCCATTAGGTTGACCGACAATTAGTAAGTTATCCCTTGCAATCATCCCTACCGGGACATCTACTGTCAAAGCTGGCTGCGATCTCTGGTAATTCCACTGGACATCTCCAGTAGAAGCTTCAAAGGCAGTAATACGCATATCCTTGGTTCTAACAACAACCAAGCCACCAGCAACTACAGGAGGACCAGCAAGCTCACTAGTCAACTTCGAAGTCCAGTCAGGAGAGCCTTGACCGTCGACGACTACGAGGTTACCGTTTTCCAAACCAACGGCTGTTATATAGCCATCGGTACCGACGCCGCCAGTAATGCGTTCTTCTAAGGTGGCGCCCCATTCGCGATCTGCGTTATAGGCGCTGTATCGGGCCAATTCCCGATTTCCGGCAACAAAGACAGAATCCTCATTAACTCCAGGAACTAAATAGCTATTAGGACTCGGCAACGACCGATTCCAGACAATGCTTACCGTAATTCCAGGCTCAAAAGCCTTAAGTTCAGCCGGCACATGCTTTGGAGTAGAGCACGCCGCAAGTAGGCCAATGCACGATGCGGCTATTGCAAAGGTCTTGAATTTCATCATATTAGGCAGGGGGTAATGCTTCAAGCTTTATACGAATGAGATTTACGATTGGATTAGTAATGGTGGCGGCCCTCAAGGCTGATTCCCAAGCTTCACGGGCTTTTTGCGTGTCGCCCATGGCCATGTACACATCGCCTTTGCGGTCATCGACTAAAGCTTCCTGAGTATCCGGATTCAAAACTCCGTTAAGAACGCTTAATGCTTTATCGTAGTTATTTTGATCAAGGTAAATACCAGCAAGACGCACGGCTGATACTGCCTGCAGTTCAGGGAACTTATCGCCGTTATAAACCCACTCAAGATTTTTAATCGCTTCTTGAGGTTGGTTAGTATTTTCAGCTGAATAAGCGGCTAAAAGAGCACCCATTCCAGCGTAAACCGTACTGCCATAGTCTGAATACAGCCTTTGGGCGATATTCTGCACACGAGCGTTGTCCTTACCGTTACTTGCTTGGATCATCATGGCATAGAGACCACCGGCATCGGCGGCTTGTTTCATTTCCCACCATTGCCATAGACGGAATCCAGCTATTGCAAGACAGACCGCTGTTGCAATTGAAAGAACAAGCGTGCCCCACTTATCCCACCAGGCCTTTATTTGGGCAAGCGACTCTTGTTCTTCTAGATCATAGAAGGCCATGTTCAGCAACTCCTAATATTGGTTAGTTGTTATGTTGTCGACAATTCATTGGTTATGCCTAGCCGCTTTTAAATATTCAATTGCGGCATCGACAGGCTTTTCCAATTGATTCCCGTAATCGGGGAGATTTTCTCTTAAAGGCTTGATATTAACAGTACTTTCTGAAAGCTCGCTTTC
Source organism: Burkholderiales bacterium (assembly GCA_021205255.1). Lineage (GTDB taxonomy): Bacteria > Pseudomonadota > Gammaproteobacteria > Burkholderiales > Burkholderiaceae_F > JAJPXW01. The sequence continues at coordinate 7,054 of JAJPXW010000165.1, read as the reverse complement.
CCCGATAATGATTGCATAATCGGCTCCGGAGCCGTCAGCTCGTTTCATTTGGACTGCAAACTTGCCACCATTGGCATTAAGAATTGCTTTAATTCCTGCGTCTCTTAGCTTTTCAGCAACTGTCTGAGCATAAATATCGCAGTTCGGACCGCTCCACACGATATAGGCATCGCACTCCTTATATTTTGGAACTATGCCTTCTTCCCGCATTAAATCAAGGATTCTTTCAATACCCATCGCAAAGCCACAGGCTGGAGCATCTTTGCCTCCTAGCATGCCAATTAGCGGGTCGTAACGGCCACCGCCGCAAATAGTGCCTTGAGCTCCAAGTCTAGGAGTTATCCACTCATAAACAGTTAAGTTGTAGTAATCAAGCCCTCTCACTAACCTCGGGTTAATCACAAAGTCAATTCCGCCAGCCTTAAGTAATTTTTCCAAAGAGGCTAGGAATTTCTTTGAACCCTCACCTAAAAAGTCAGTAAGAACCGGCGCTTTCTCCACTAGTTCCTTCATCTCAGGATTCTTAGTGTCGAGAATACGCAGTGGATTTGTATAAAGCCGTCTTTGCGCATCGTCGTCCAATTGATCCTTATGAGCTTCGAAATAGCGAATCAGTTCATCTCGGTAAGCTTTTCTTTCGTCTGCTTGGCCTAGGCAATTCAGCTCTAAATGAACATCTTTAATACCTAGTCTCTCCCAAATGCGTTTTGTAAGTAGCAACTGTTCGGCATCGACATCAGGACCTTTAAAGCCAATCCCCTCCACGCCAAACTGATAGAACTGGCGAAATCTTCCTCTCTGGGGTCTTTCGTGGCGGAACATCGGTCCCATATACCACAGGCGCTTAGGACCGTCATAAATAAGATTGTGTTCTATACATGCCCGGACAACTGAAGCGGTATTTTCCGGACGCATGGTCAATTCGTCGCCGTTGAGCGAATCGACAAAGGAATACATTTCCTTTTCAACGATATCGGTCACTTCCCCGATACCGCGCTTAAAAAGTCTAGTCTGCTCAAGAATAGGGGTGCGGATTTGCATGTAGCCATACTCGCGGGCAACATCCACAGCTGTTTTTGCGAATGTTTCCCAGTAAGGAGCATCCTTAGGCAACATGTCGCACATTCCTCGAATAGCCTGAATCTTATCTTTTGCCATTTTTCTATTTCCCCTTCGAGCTGTATTTTTCTTGCACGTATTTTTCGATGAGATTATGAAAATCCTTACTCATCGATTCTCCTTTAAGGGAGGCTACTTTCTTTCCACCAATATAGACAGGCGCGCTTGGCGATTCACCTGAACCCGGCAACGAGAGGCCTATATCCGAGTGAGCACTTTCGCCTGGTCCATTAACTACGCAACCCATGACTGCAACAGTCATGTTTTCCACACCTGGACAAGTTTTGCGCCAATCTTTCATTCGCTCTTTTATATAAATCTGCGCTTCTTGAGCCAGTTCTTGAAATAACGTACTGGAAGTTCGACCACACCCAGGACAGGAAATCACTTTTGGCTCGTAGTTCCTGATACCGAGAGCTTGCAAAATTTCGCAGGCAAGTTCAACTTCAGCAGATCTTTTCTGGCCTGGTTCTGGGGTTAACGACACGCGAATGGTGTCGCCGATGCCTTCAGCTAACAGTATTGATAAGGCCGCTGTAGTAGAGACTGTTCCTTTTAGTCCCATGCCAGCTTCGGTCAATCCTAAATGCAGTGGAAAGTCGCATTGAGCATTCAGCCGGCGATACACATCGACAAGTTCCTTTACGCCGCTGACCTTTGCTGAAATTGCGATCTGGTGCCTGGGCATGCCAAGTTTGACGGCTTCTTCGGCACTTTCTATAGCGCTTCTGACCAAAGCCTTACGCAAGACTTCATTAGGGCTAACCGGATGGTCCGACTGGCGATTCTCTTCCATCATTGAAGCAAGCAATTGCTGATCTAGAGAGCCCCAGTTAACTCCAATACGAATAGGCTTGTCATATTTAATAGCCAGATCGATCAGAGTCTCGAAATTCTTATCGTGCTGCTTACCTTTTCCAACATTGCCAGGATTGATTCGATATTTGGAAAGAGCTTTAGCGCATTCCGGATAGTCGGTAAGCAATTTATGGCCGTTGTAATGGAAGTCTCCAACTAAAGGAACTTCGCAGCCAAGCTCATCGAGTTTTTTACGAATCAGAGGGACGGCCTGAGCAGCCGCAGGCGTATTAACAGTAATCCGCACAAGTTCGCTACCTGCCTCGGCAAGTTCTAGAACTTGTGCGGTTGTTTTATCGACATCAGCAGTTTCAGTATTAGTCATGGACTGAACTACTACTGGATGCCCTTTGCCTATAAGAACCTTCCGATTGCCCCAGGAGACTTCCATAGGGATTGACGGTTTAGTGTCCATCAGAAGAGGCCTATGACTTTTACTATTTACTGGGCTCTAACTAAAAAGCTAATAGATCCCGAACGAGCGCCTTGAGAAAGCTCTACTGGACGGCCATCAAGATCAACTTTGCCACGGAAATGGTTGCCTACGGTAATTCTGAATGGTAGTTTGTTAGTGAACTCCCTGCTCTGACCATCACGTAGCGTGGCGTTGCTAACAAGTTTGCCTCCCTGATAAATGCCAAACCAGCATTCACCTTCAGAAGCCGAAAACTTTGTCGTTACTTCCCCAGAAGGAACGTTCATCACAACTTCAAATCCTTGTGCTCCCTGGGTAGGCTGCAACGGGGCAGTGGATTGAGCAGCTGTCGGAGTTGCTGCCTGGGCTGCGGCGGCTTGCTGGGCTTGCTGTTGCTGAGCCTGTTCAGCCATTACTTTTTCTTCTAAAGCTCTCTCTTCTGGAGTACGTCCAATTGTTGTAGAAGAGGGATCTCCAGATTGTGATGCATTAGCTGCCTGAGCAGGTGCATTTGGATCAGCCGGCTGAGCGGCACCATCAGAGGACGGCACAGCAGAATCAGAGTGTTGGGTACCCTCAGCGGAGGTCTGGACTGCTTCTGGAGAAGAACCTGCCTCATTAGCCTTCTCTTCATCGGAAGAAGAGAGCATTGGAACCATGGAAGTTACTTTTGCTTTTAGTTCATCCACGTCAAAGTTGTTCTGAAGGTAATTCCAACCAAGCCAACCAACGGTGCCAAGCACAATCAGGAAAAGCAACCAGCCAAGGCCTTTAGCTTTACCGTTCTTAGTGGTTTCTTCCCTATACGGACGCAAACTGTAAGTAGTCTTGCGAATGAAAGATTGCAAATCCCTTTCCTCTTTGGAAAGAGAATTATTGAAGACGTTCATGATCTTGGCTTCTTCGACTCCTAAAAGTCGGGCATAGCTTCTAACATGAGCGCGGGTGTATACGGTTGAACCAAACACTGAAGGGTCGCTAGCCTCCAATCCTACAATCTGCTTTGGTGCAAGCCTAAGCTGAGAAGCGACTTGGTCTACAGACAGGCCCTTGCCTTCTCTGGCCTGGGACAAAATCTGACCATAAGTGTCTTTTCCTGATCCTTTAGCAAGGTCTGCATTAAGTGTGGGTTCCGCCAATTTTTACTCCAAGGGCGCCTGTGAAAGGCGCGATATTTCTTTAATAACTATTTCTCTTTCAGCCCTACGGGATGAAAGCTTTGTTCTGTCCTTGATTTCGCCAGCTAGTTGGCCGCATGCCGCACTGATATCGTCACCACGGACTTTCCTAATTGTGCATACGATACCAGCATCGTTTAGCCTTTTTGCAAAAGCCTTGACATCCTCTTCCTTACTTCTTTGCAGACCGGAGTCAGGAAATGGATTAAAAGGAATCAAGTTGAATTTGCAAGGTAAATCCTGCACTAAGGTTATCAATTGCTTGGCCTGCGCTAGCGAATCGTTAACACCGCCTATCATTATGTATTCAAACGTAATGAAATCCCGAGGTGCGTACTTTAGATACCTTTTGCAGGCTGCTAGTACGTCCTCCAATGGATGCTTGCGGTTAACAGGCATGATTTTGTCTCTGAGCTCGTTATTTGGCGCATGTAAGCTGACCGCTAGGGCAACTGGACATATTTGAGCCAACTTATCGATCTGTTTGACAAGACCTGAAGTCGATACTGTGACTCTACGCCTAGATAATCCATAGGCATTGTCATCGAGCATCAACTTTAGAGCAGGGACCACCGCATTTAAATTCTGCAATGGTTCACCCATGCCCATTAAAACGACATTGGAAATCACCCTCTCGTTTTCATCCGTAATACCTCTGTCTTTACGAAGGAGGTGTTCGGCTGTCCATAACTGACCGATGATTTCCGATGTCTTTAAGTTCCTACTAAAGCCTTGCTTACCAGTGGAACAGAAAAGGCAATTCATTGCGCATCCGGCTTGTGTCGAAATACAGAGCGTGCCTCGGTTTTCTTCCGGAATAAATACCATTTCCACTGCGTTGCCTTCTCCTGCATCAAGTAGCCATTTACGGGTACCGTCACTCGCAGTGCTGTCTTTAATCACTTCAGGGCCTTTGATTTCCGCAATCTCTGCAAGCTTGGCCCTAAAGGATTTAGCAAGGTTAGTCATTTGGTCGAAATCGCTAACACCTTTCCGGTGTATCCAGCGTTCTAGCTGAACAGCTCGGAAAGGCTTTTCTCCAATCGAAGCGCAAAAAGCCTTTAAACCTTCTGAATCGAGATTCAGAAGGTTGGTCTTTTGTGGGGTGGATACGGTTTCGGACATAAACCTTGTCTAGCGACTATAGATGTCCATGCGTGGGAAGAAGAACGCAATTTCAGTAGCAGCAGTTTCCGGACTATCGGAACCATGCACTGCGTTAGCTTCAATGCTCTTTCCAAATTCTGCGCGAATAGTGCCTTTTTCGGCTTTAGCCGGGTCAGTAGCGCCCATGAGTTCGCGATTTTTCATGATGGCGTTTTCGCCTTCAAGAACCTGGATCTGTACTGGGCCGGAAATCATATATTTCACGAGGTCTTTAAAGAACGGTCTTTCTTTATGAACTGCATAGAAGGCTTCAGCTTCATGCTGGGAAAGCCATTTCATTCTTGACGCTACGATCTTCAGACCGTTGCTTTCGAAACGTGTGTAGATTTGGCCGATGACGTTTTTAGCAACGGCATCCGGCTTGATGATTGAAAGTGTGCGCTCTACAGCCATCTCTTTACTCTTAAAGTGAATACTTAACCAAAAATCTCCGCTCCTTGGGTGCGGTAGCGGAGATTTTCCTGCAACTTTGCTTATCTCTAGGACATTACCACTCCAATTCTAGAAATGTACTAGCGGAGGCTGGTTTCCTTAAGGCCTCACCAAAGCAACGCAAAATTTTATCACGGGTATAAGAGAGCTGATTGTCTACAGATAGCCACAATAAGGCTAAATGAAAGAAGTAGTTAAGTATCTACTAAGGTAGGAGCCTGACAAATTCTGCGACTTAGGCTTGGTTTCAAATCCCTTCTCTCATTTTGGCTTTATAGGGCTTGGTCTACTTAATTCTCTTCTACCAGTTTGATTTGTTAAAGAAGAGCCGTATCCTTAGTGGGTTGCGGATTCCCCTCGACTGAAAATAGCTCCCAAATCTTCTTTGCCATTTCTCCTGATGTATACATAATTTGGAGCTCGTGTCGACCTTCTCCAGCTCTGGCAGCAATGGCAATCACGCTCTGGTCGGGCAAACGCCACAATGCAGCTTTTCTGGTAAGTGTATCAATCACAATTGTTGGCTTTCCATGGGATTGTTCTAGAACTTTCAAGTAGAAATCGTAAGGAGCCGCAATCTCAAAACTGGACTCTAAAGTCAATTGCACAATTGGTTGATCAAGACCTCCTTTGGCCTCAGCTTGAATTCTCGGGGATCCAGGAAGGTCAAAGCAATCTTCATCAACTCGGACATATGCATCTTTTATAGCCTTCGGAGACTTATTAAATTTGCAGTGCTTAGCCTCCAATTCCTTTGCAAATTCAGACAAGGTGGTTTTACCAATTACTACCATGCCGAGAATTGGTTTAGCAGAATCGGTTGAGGCTTGTGTTTCTTGTGCAAAAGCAGGATTTAATGCAAGGGCAATGCCACAAGCACATAGGGTCATGATAAAACGCTTCATTCGTTTACCTCTTGGTTATTGGGATTTCGGCTAATCCTACGCTTTCAAAACCTCAATCAAATAAGCGTAAATAGAGAAGGGCTAACAATAGGAAATAGAAAAAAGATTAAGGAGTTACTCTTCGGAGGAAAAGCTACTACCTTAGCCTTTTATTTTCCGAGACTCTAAATAGAGAAGTCCGCAGAATATTAAGTTGACTGCGCCAAAACCAGCCAAAATCGGTAAAGTCAAATTAAGAATGCGATGCGAAGTGATGGGCCAAATTAATTTAGGAGCTTCCGACAAAATAAGAGCTTCGCCCGCAAAGCTAACCAGCATTGAAAAGAAAAGGAATTTAAGTCTCAATTGACCCTTTCTCAACTTTGAAAGCTTAGTGAAATAGATGGCTATGATTTCAAATAAAACAAAGAGTAACGCACACGAATCAAGGTATGTTCCGCTATTAAGCATTAGGGGAATTTGCGTTTTAGCATAACTAAAGAGGAACCAAATTACACCCACAATAACTCCCGGTTGCAAAGTCAGACACCACATCTCGGTGTAGGCAATTGCACTGGGAGTATCTTTGCTATTAAAAGATAAGAGCTTACGGTTTAGCCAGAAAAGCAATAGAAAAACGATGCAGGCTAGCCCTACTGAAATTAAGCCGGCACTCATTTCATGACTCAAACTTAGTCTTGCTTGTCCTATGACTTAGCGGATAGTAGCGGTTAACTGGAGTGCAAAGTCTAAGGTAGGCCGTTACTAAAACCAGAATGACAAAGTAGACGCCTAAGTAGGGAGCGGAGTGAACAACGGTCCACATTCCTTGCTTGTTTAAGATAAGTAATGGGAAAATCTCCATTGCCAAGACAATCATAAGACCAGAGGTCCAAATCAGACGAATGGCACGAAAAAGACTTTCTCGATTATGGCGCACATAAAGAAGCCAAGCAGAAAAACAGCACTGACCAATGGCAAGCAAAATAAAGATACAGGCC
>JAJPXW010000146.1:9925-10201 GCA_021205255.1 Burkholderiales bacterium | reverse complement strand
CATCTAAAGTGTTTATATTTACGGAGTTATTAATAAAATTAATCCTAAAGTAAATATTTATAATAAAAAGTTTTTTATAATTTTTAAACACTTATGGTATCATTGAACATCAGCTAAGATATGATATATATGAGTTGCTTTTGACTTTATTTGTGTTTTAAGTATTGGGTTACAAAACATCTCAAACTAGGTTTGCAAAATTTTAGTAATCATTAGACTTCTGTTTATGCATTACTTTTGAAGTAAATGTAATCCAAGAATCTTGGGGAGAAACAA
>JAJPXW010000146.1:0-9915 GCA_021205255.1 Burkholderiales bacterium | reverse complement strand
AGGTACCCCTATTCAGGCCACTGAAGAGAGCAATTCACCTGTAAATAACGGAGTAACAGCTCAAAAAGATTTTCTAGCAACTATTCCATGGGATGCGGAGTATGACGTAGTTGTCCTTGGATACGGTTTTGCAGGAAGTGCAGCTTCAATAGCGGCTGCAGATAAAGGTGCAAAGGTGTTGCTGTCTGAAAAAGCACCACAAGGTAAGGAAGGTGGCAATAGTAAATATGCTGCACAACATGTGCTTTCCATCGATCCTAAATATTCTGACGAAGAAGCCCTTAAATATCTTCAACGCCTAAGAGGTGAAAATCCAACTCCATCAGATAAGACTTTGTTGGCTTTTATTCACGGTGCGAAGAAACAAGTCGACTATATGAAGTTTTTAGGGGTTGAAAATCCACCTGAATACCCATCTGTCGAATATCCAGAGTACGAAGGCGCAGAAGCCTACAGAAGTACAGGTGTAAAACTTCCAGGTGGTGATGGTGCCCTTTATGCTTTAATGCAAAAGAACATTCAGCAGAGAGGCAACAATATTGATGTTTGGTATAACTCTCCCGGCAAAAAGCTTATTCAAGATCCAGAAACTGGAATTATTCATGGCGTAATCATTGAAGTAGAAGGTCAACCAAAGTACGTACGGGCTAAAAACGGTGTGGTGCTGGCTACAGGTGGTTACGAAAACAATCCAGATATGTTCCGTGATTTTGCCCGTACTCAAAAAGCCTATTCAAAAGGTGCTCGGTACAACACTGGTGAAGGTGTTCTGATGGCCATGGATGTTAAAGCCAATATGGTCAATATGGCTAACAACAACGGACCTGATCCAAATGTTTTGAATCCTGAAACTGGTATTTCCTATGGCTATATGGTTACTGGCGAGAAAGACTCTGATTGGTCTGGTCCAGCTTTTACAAGACATAATGTCATCATGGTGGGTCCTGATGGCAAACGTTTCTTTAATGAAGCCAAGAAGACAAGACACGGAAGGGTACCATTCCATGGTGATTACAACTACCTGCAAATGCCCGATCCTGCCTATATGATCTTTGATGAAAATGCTCGTAAAGCGTCTCGGATCTATGGTTCTTGGAGCGATGGGAATCTGGCCGAAATCGAAAAAGGTATAGTGAAGAAAGCTGATACTCTTGAAGAGCTAGCAAAGCTCATGAATATCGACGTTGAGGGTCTAGTCGATCAAGTTAAGCGTTATAACCAATATTGCAAAGATGGTAAAGATCAAGAATTTGATCGTTCTCCAAAATTGCTAAAGCCACTGACGACCGCTCCGTTCTATGCAGTTGAAGTAGTCCCGACCTATACCAACACCCAGGGAGGTCCGGAGCGTGACGAAACTGCTGCAATTCTAGATAGGCAAGGTAAAAGAATTCCGCATCTTTATGGCGCTGGAGAACTCGGTTCGGTATTTAGCAACAAGTACAACGGCAGTGGCAATATTGGTGAAAGCTTGATTTTTGGCAGAATTGCTGGTGCTGAAGCAGCTAATACCAAATCTGATGTAGACCAAAGATCAGTATTGAATGGTAAGCCAGGATTTAATCAGGTTACTTTACAGCAAGAATACGTTCTCGAGCCAGGAGAAAAGCTAGGTATTGGCCAAGGAATTGGTGGTCAGATAGTATTGGCTGTAAAGTCCGATAACGGTAAGATTGTGTCAGTCAGGATTCTTAAGCAAGAAGAGACTCCGGGAGTCGGAAGCAAGGCTCTTGAAATTCTTCCGACGGAAGCTGTTCAAAGTAACGGTAATGTTGATAACTATACCGGTGCTTCTGTAACTTCTCAGGGATTTAAAGAAGCTTTAGCGGATGCATTGAAGTAAGTTAAATCGCACTGATTGATTTCCCAATTAGTGTTAAGTAAGTTAATTAATGCCCACTAGTTAAAGTGCTAGTGGGCATTGATGTAGAGGCATAGTTATAGTACTTTTGCCCGAAGATGCACGAAAGCGGTTAAGGTCTTTCTACAATCCGTCCTCCTAAGATTTTCAATTAACCACATCAACACATACAGAGGGACATCGCTCAGTGTTCAAACTGCCATAGATCTTATTTAGGTCTATCTTCCGTAATTGGCCAATTTTGGTTGTAACAGATCTTTGGTTCCCATTAAAAGGCAAAGTTTCACCAGAAAAATCACTATAGCTTGTTGATCTCTTTAGAGGATTAGGCAAAAATTCCCTAAGTTTGGATAAATAATTAAAGCCTATCTCCTCTAATCTATGTACCTTGTAAAAGTCCTGGATAACTAAATTTCCAACATTTCCTCTGAGAATGTAGAAACAAGGAAACTTTTTCTTGAGCTCTGTATCTCTTCTTATTAGCCAACTGCTTCAAAGTTCTTAAGAAATATGAACAAAGACACTGCTTAGACTTCTGGGACTTCTAAATTGAGGTTCGAATTTATAGCTAGGAGAGAATAGTGAAATACGCAAAACTGGGCAAAACCGATATTGAAGTTTCTAAGATTTGCCTTGGTGGCATGTCTTATGGCAACCCTTCGGACAAATTCTTCCTGTGGACTTTGGATCAGCCAAAAACTACTGAAATCATTAAGAAGGGCCTCGACCTAGGATGCAACTTTATCGATACGGCTAACGTCTATTCCTGTGGTGAAAGCGAACAGTTCATTGGTAAGGCGTTAAAGGATCTTGGCGTACCACGGGACAAGGTAGTGCTTGCTTCTAAGGTCTATTGCAACGAAGGCCATCTTGCGAAAGAGGCTATTCTGCGTGAGATAGATGGAACCCTCCAGCGCTTGGGTACTGATTACCTCGACCTTTACTATATCCACCGTTACGACTACGCGACTCCGATAGGAGAGACGCTTGAAACGCTGAATTCTCTTGTTAAGGCAGGTAAGGTAAGGGCGCTAGGCGCGTCTGCGATGTTTGGATACCAATTCCACAATATGATGGAGGTAGCAGCAAAGAACGGTTGGACGCAATTTTCCGCAATGCAGAATCATTACAACCTACTTTACCGTGAAGACGAACGAGAGTTGATTCCAATTTGTAAGCAATATGGTGTATCTCTAGTTCCCTATAGTCCACTTGCAGGTGGGCACCTTACACATCCTAAATGGCTTTCCGATTCTCCAAGAAGCGCAACGGATAAGGCAATGCAAGTTAAGTACGATCATGCAAAAGACAATGATCAATTAATTGTGGATCGCGTTGCCGAAGTTGCACAGAAGAGAGATGTCTCAATGGCGCAAGTTGCCATTTCTTGGCTCTTTGCCAAAGGTGTAACTGCACCAATTATTGGAGCTACAAAGCCAGTGCATCTTGACAATGCCGCGTCTGCAGTTGATTTTGTTCTTACTGATGAAGAAGTTGCTTATCTTGAAGAGCCTTATGCACCGCATAAAATTGTAGGTGCATTAGCTAGGGACGAAAGGGCATTGGCTCCATCGGAACAGAAGGATTTCAACAAGTAATAACAAGTACGGATAAGACTCTGTTCGGAACTAAAACGTTTGGTCTCCAAGCTTTGGTCTAGTTTGCTATGGGCTAATTGGTAAGTTGCCATAAGTAAAATGACCAATCAACTTTCCGCTTGCAACGTAACACTACCGCAACTTTGGCTGTCTAATAATGAACCCGGTGGTTCGGTCTGCAGGAGTGTTGGTAATCAATGGATGCTTAGGAACTAACACTATATTTCCGGACAGAGTTGACTTTAGAATAGTCCTTATGGAAAGAACCGTTACATGCAACCTTAGCGAAGATCAAAAGTTCTTCCTTAATCGGCTTAAAAACCGTATTCAGAAAAAACATACGTCTAATCAAATGGAGTGCAGTTCAGTTCCAGGTCTTAAGTTGACGTATTTGACAAGTGACGTTGTAAATAGAACGTGGAGGTGGCCAGTAGGTTCTTTCCCAGCACCAAGACCTGCTCCAACTGCGGAGCCAGGAAAAAGATAAAAACTGTCCGAAAGAGTCTACCGGTGCCCGTCATGCGAAATGGTCAGGGACCGCGACCCCAACGCCGCACTCTGCCTATTTAACCTGCTTTGGGAGGTGGTGAAGCCGCCCGAAGTGGGCCGCGCGGAAAATTCCAAAATCAAGTCGGAATGGCTCAGGCCGACTATAAAGCCTCCGAGTTGAACGCTCTGCGGACAATCCTGGAGAAAGACGGGATTGCAACGGAGAGATGTGACGTGGTAACCCGTGTGCCGTCTTGAATAGTTTTTCAAGACGGCACACAAAATGGGAGATGGCCGTCCACAGCAATTCAATCGAGAATACAAAAGACTGTTTGGGGAAGCACCGAAAAGGAACATTAAAAGTCAGTGAATGCCCTTAAAAGGGGCAACACTTACTTTTAATGCTTCAAACCCTGTTCTTACAATCAAAAGTTATAGTTTTAACGGCTTACCAGTGAGCTGTATGCTCAAATCCATTGGAAAGTTGGTGGAAATAAAAATTCAAGGTCTGCTCTTTCTGTAAAGTTGGACCAAAGGATTCAAGTTCTTTGCATTGCTGACTAGTTGCTGTGAACTTTTGGAAGTTCTTTATAAAGGCCTTAGCAAGTTTTACTGCCCGTCTATCCCACTCAAGTGGATCGGAATACGTATCTCTAGGATCGAGCATGCCTTTTTGTGCACCTTCTACTTCGGTGGGGAATTCCAGATTGAAATAAGGAATTTTCTCTCTTGGTGCCTCGAGAATGGAATGGTCGAGAATACGGTCAATAATAGCTCGTGTGTCTTTAATGGAAATCCGCTTGCCAGTGCCGTTCCATCCAGTGTTTACAAGATAAAAAGTGGCACCTGACATTTTTGCTCGGTGATTTAATACTTCTGCGTAAATAATGGGATGCAAAGTTAGAAAAGCAGCACCAAAACAAGCAGAGAAAGTTGGAAGTGGTTCTGTGATTCCTCTTTCAGTACCGGCTAGCTTAGAGGTGTAACCGGAGAGAAAATAATACTGGGCTTGTTCTTCAGTCAGAATAGAAACTGGAGGCAAAACTCCGAATGCATCGGCAGTTAGGAAAATGATTTCTTTGGCATCTGGTCCTATGGAAATCGGTTTTACTCTATTTTCTATGTGGTAGATAGGGTAGGAGACCCGAGTATTTTCCGTGGCTGAAGAATTGTTGTAGTCAGGGACGCCATTCGAATTGACTATGACATTTTCGAGAAGAGCATGAGGGCGGATGGCATTCCAAATATCAGGTTCGTCCTCTTTGCTCAAGCGAATTACTTTCGCATAGCACCCACCTTCGTAATTAAAGACGCCTTTGTCATCCCAGCCATGTTCATCATCACCAATTAATCGACGCTTTGGATCAGTGGAGAGTGTAGTTTTGCCAGTGCCTGAAAGTCCAAAGAAGATTGCCGTGTCCTTTCCTTCTTCATTGGTATTGGCAGAACAATGCATAGAGGCAATACCTTTCAGTGGATTGAGATAGTTCATAACGGAGAAAAGACCTTTTTTCATTTCTCCGCCGTACCAGGTATTCAGAATGAGCTGCATGCCTTTATTCAAATTGAAGGCTATGGCTGTTTCACTATTGAGTCCTAGCTCCTTGAAGTTTTCAACTTTAGCCTTACTAGCTGCCAATACTACAAAGTCAGGTCTACCAAATTCCTCCAATTCTTTCTTGGAAGGACGGATAAACATATTGGTAACAAAATGGGCTTGCCAAGCGACTTCCATGACAAAGCGTACTTTTAGCCTTGAATTTTCATGGGAACCGCAAAATGCATCGACTACGTAAAGCTTCTTGCCCGATAGTTCCTTAGCCGCAATTTCTTCAAGCTTGTTCCAGGAGTTTTCCGACAGAGGATGATTATCGTTTGGATATTTTTCAGAATTCCACCAAACCGTATCTTTTGTGGAGTTGTCACGAACAATATATTTATCTTTGGGAGACCTACCCGTAAACACGCCGGTCATTACATTTAATGCACCAGTGCTCGTTACCTGGGCTTTTTCATATCCTTCAAGTTCAGAGGCCGTCTCTTCTTTTCTAAGTTGTTCAAACGTAGGATTATGAATAATTTCCTTAATATTTTGTATTCCGCAGCGCGCTAGCGCCGCCACAATTCCTTTTTGCATTTTGAATTTCCTCATCTACCACATTTTTTGAAATTAAAAGTCCATTAACAAAGACCTATTGAATACATGCAATAGTCGTGCCAAAAGTGGCTCAATTTATGACCGTTTTGACTTTCTGGGCTTTAGTCAGTTTTCTTTATCGTACCGTTCGGCTTCGTGAGACAGTCGTTCGGAAACAGTGGGACAATCATTCGGAACAAGTGCAACATGCAGTGAAAATTCCGGCACTCCAAAGAGCTAGTAGATTCCTACAGATTCGGCTAATGGCTTTCTTGTCTAACAGTTAGAGGACTTCGTTTCTGTTCGAACCTCTGGCACAATCGTTTGGAAAAGTGAGATTTTCTATGACTTTCCAAACCGCCCGGTGGCTAGGACAATTGGCAATGTTTTGAAGGCCATCTTCTAGGACTTTGAAGAAGTCCCACCTGATCTAAATGACAAGTCCGTTGCCTTTCCTAATATGGTGACGAATTGTAGGATACCAAGGGAGCGCCATTACCTTTAATCACAATCGCACAAGAATCGTATTCAAGTCTCTTTGTCAAAATAAAAGGCTATATTTCTTTTCAGAAAAATATAGCCTTTAGTCAGTTTTCTGTGAGTATTAAGTCTCTGTTTACGAAGCTCAATCAAAGTGTTTAGCCGCGCAGTCTCTTGCAAACTGAGTTACCAGGTCCTCTAACTCGTTTGTCGACTGTGGCACTTCAAAACCGGAATTTCTCCAAAGCAAAATATATTGGTCGATATTGGCTTTTAAGGGAGCAAGAATCCTTACGTTTTTGCAGTGTTCCTTATCAACCTTAAATCCCTTTATCTCAGACTGAAGTTTCAAGAATGGAATGATTTTGATATTTGATTCTGGCCAGGTACTCTCCTCATCTTGCCCCAATGCGGCAATTGCTCTCTCCATTAATTTGTATTGAGTTTCGTATTCGCTCTTCGTAACCCAGTCGGTGCCAATCTTTTTGTAAGGAAGTTTATTTTCATCGATGCATTTTTGTTGATACTCTTTGAGCTTATCTTGAATGAGCAAGTTTTCATAGCTAAATTGAGTATGGAGAACAAAATTTCGAGGGTGATTTTCACATTCTTCCTTAGTAACTTTAAAAGAAGCTATTTTTTCTTCGTCCTCCTTGCATTGACGAGAAATGCACTGAAGCTTATTTTCAGGGAAAAGGCCTTGTTCTTCGCACTTTAGAAAATGCATTGCAACTTTGTTTTCTAAATCTCTTTTGAACCGGTCATGTAAAACCGTACAGAATTCTTTATTAGTTACCTCTCCTAGTCTGTCAAGAGAATCGTCAAAATCTGCAACTTCCTCTAATAAAGTGTGATATAGAGCCGTGGCACAATCCTTAGGTCCAACCTTTAAGGCCGATAGTTGATAATTAAGTTTTCCACCATGGGATAGACATTCCTCTGCTAGGGGCATGTCCTTTTTCATAATTGGAATGTCAAAAGCGGTCATGGCAGGAATGAAGTTGGCATTAATGCATTTTTCTTTTAATTCATTAAGCTTCTTATTAACTAGGGTATGTTCGAAGTCGAAGTCCCATGTTAAATCCTTGCTAGGGTAGAGAGCCTCTAGTTCAACTTTACAATCTCTTTGATTGACGCCAAGTCGATCTATCGTACCTACTATTTCTTTACATGCAACCGTGACGCATTCTTCCGGATTTGGTATGAAAAGACTGGAGCTATAGCATTTTTTTAGATGCTCCCTAAGACCTGCTATTAAGCCGTCTTTCATACGTGAACCGACAACTTCTTCCCCTTTTTCTCCAAATTTTCTTGACAGATCTATAAGTCTGGTATTCAGTTCAAGAATCTTGTTCTGATATGAAGTAAGCGTTTCATTTGAGCAGTCTCATAAATCCAATTTAAGTTTGCGGATTTCGTCTGACAAATCTCTACATTTGCTTTGGATTCTACAGTCCCACCATCCGAGTTTCCCGCTTTCAAAGCCGAGTAATTGTTTTATGGATGGCGACTTATCGCCTGATGAGCACAGAGGTATATTGCAATATTCCGGGCTTAGCTCTGCTGCTGGAACAGAGGTCAATCCAAGGCACGTAGCTACAATTGCTAACAGGACAAACTTCTTATGGGTGTTAAATTTTGCTCGCATTTTATTTTGTTTCGAATGGGGAAGAAGCTTTCCAAAACACAGGGTTTTAGTAGGTTTCCAAAACGTAAGGATTATTTCACTTATTAAGTATATCTACCTAAAGTTAGGTAGAGAATAGTGCTCAAGTAGGTTTTTAATGGACTTTTTTAGTTTCTTTTGCTTTATAGAAATTCTACTTTTTCAAAGTCTTAGGGGAAGAATTCTAATTGGATAAGTCCATATAAGGTGGGTTATTGGAATTCTTTAAGTTAGAAACCTTTGCTTTGATTTGAGAATTTTCTACCGAAGAATAAGTATGACCTTACCCTATCATCTAAAAGCGTGACGTAGTTAGTTGCCTAAATGCGTTCTAAATATTCAGATAAGACTTCAGAGATTCGATGGTGTAACATTCGCCGCACTGAATGCCCAAGGAGGAAACATGAGCGCAAAAATCCAACTTATCTCTTTAGTTTTACCTGTTACATGCTTGTTGGCAGTTGGAACTAGTCCTGTCATTGCTCAGCCGGCCGATGAAGCGACTGGAGCGTCCGTACTAGGATCAATCGAACTTGGCAAAACGCTGATGAGCCAGTTTGAGCAAGATATGAAAGCTAAAGGGTGCACAGTTGAAAATAAAGGCGACTATGTTACTCTTCAACCAGGATGTTTCCAGCTTCCAGGAAATGCCGAGATAAGTGCTGGTATAGGAATGGACAAAGATTCTGGAAAGATCGAAGCAGTAGTTATCAAGTTCGATAAAACCCAGAACTTCTCCAATTATGACCAATACTTCCAAGCGCTAATCAAGAAGTATGGCGATCCTACCTATGTTAACGATAACAAAGACGAAGTCGTATCGATTTGGCATAGACCATTTGGGGGTGCAATTCTTATTATGCGTGCCAATAACACTAAAGGCGCTCTTACTTTCTTGACTGAACCGGTCTTTAGCGAAATACTTAAAGAAAAACTTCCAGACGCCTATAGTTGTAGGGATTTAGATATCCTTTAACGCCTTCTTTAGCAAACGATTCGTAGAAAAGGAAGACGGTCATCTTCCTTTGGATGTGTTGGAAACTTTCTGACCACATTCAAAAATTTAAATTTGTTCCAAACTTTTCTATTGAAAAGTCTAGAGACGTTTCTTTCGTGAGTGCCTCCTACTTTTGAGTCACTATTTGTCGCCCTACAAATTCACTAGCTTCTTTAGATGAATAAGAAATCAAACGAAAGACCCCTGTTAAGGAAAGCATTGTTAACTATAAAAGGCAATTCCCAAATTGAGGTAACATTTAATTTATAGCCTTTGCGTTTTTAACATGGCTGAATTCTTACATTCGGTAAAAATGCTTCTATGGAGCAATGAGTCTTTCAAATTCTTAATCTAGGTAGCTATCTATTAAAAGAGGAATTCTTTAGGCTAGAAAACGAAAATTCTATTGTCGAAGAGTTCTTATATTGGAGATGGGGAAGAAATTTCACCTTTTAATATTCCATCTTCCTCTTCCTTTGGTCTGGAAGAAATTCTTGTCATTATGAGAGACAAAATTAAGACTTGGGCTTGAACAAGAATTGCTGCTAAAAGAGAATGGCTAAGAACGTAGCTCTTCCATAAATTTAATTATTTCAAAACCACTTGCGATACGAGCACTCATTGTTCCAAACAATTCTTTGAAGTCGAAACTTATTAATGTCATTTTATGACATCGGTATCTTAAAC
>JAJPXW010000204.1 GCA_021205255.1 Burkholderiales bacterium | reverse complement strand
TAAAATGCTTTTGCTTACGAAAATCTAAATTCTGCAAAGCTAATTTAAAAGAAAGAACCTCGCTAGTATCCAATCTTTTATTGAGGAAAAATATCTTCTATTGCTTGCAATCCATTACCCCTCTCTTGCTTTCCATCAGTAGGGTTAAGTGAACATGGCGATAAATTCCCGTCAATGTAAAATGACTTTAGGTCCTATAAGAAATATAAGAAGGAAGTAAGAGCTGCAATGTCAAGACTGCATAAACATCAAGCCAACGTTGTTCCAGTGTGCTTAGCTATCAATGGATGCAGTTCATTGGAGCAAGTCACTGACTTCATTGAACGGCACCCCAATTACGTAGATTTAGCAGGGAATTCGTTTAGTACTGAACAACTTGCCGCGCAATACGCTTTCGAGCAAACTAAGTTGGATCGTAAAGGATACGACTCGAGAAGAATTTGCAAATATTTAGGATTGCTAAGCGCAGCCGGCATTCGTTTTAATACCGAACTTGCTTTACAGCACGCTGATGATCTGATTAACCGCTATACGGCAGATTTCGGTCAGGACGAAGATGGAGATGCCACTTTTAGAATACGTTCACAAACTTTCAGGCTTAAAACCTACGACTGCTGGGCGCTTTGGGCAAGAGTTAAACAAGCAAAGCTTTTTGCAGAAAAAGTTTCCACAGGAAGTTATGTGGATCGAGACGAGCTTTTGGAAAGCGAATTGGATTCTGATTTCCAAGTCGATTTCACAGTACAGTTTGCCATGATCGACCTATTTGAAGGTAGCTTTGCCACTCTATCCCGCTACGTCACTGCGGATCATGGAAAATTGTGCGTAGAAGATCTAGTCGATTTCGAGTTTACAGATTATCCGGACTTCCACGATGAAAGCGGAACCATGATCCCTCTCATGAAAAAGAAAAGCGAGGAGCATGATGCTGATGCCGTACAGGCGGTTTCCGAATTTATAGCCTCGCATCGCCTCGATGGCAGATTAAGGGAAGTAACTAAGGGAATAAGCTCAGTTCCGCAAAAAATACTGAATCGTATCCTTTCGCCTAGATTGGCGTTGCAGAAACAATAGACTTGCGCTTTTCATACAGTGATTTTTTGTTCTTTTAGCATCCTTTTCCACTGCTAAAATGACTTGAAATTTTGGAGTTATGCAAAGCCATAGATCAGGTGGGTCAAGTTAGACCAGCTCTTCCTGGTTAGTACATTAGCTTAAGGAACTATTGAGAAAAGCAATGGCCGAAAATTCCGTAACACGTACAGCGGAAGTACGGGGCCTTAAAATCATCCCCGAACTTGTTACCCATCATTTGCCTTTAAGGCCAAATGATCCAGCAATAAGCGAATTTAACGTTGCTGCCCAACAATGGGAAACTTTTACTTTCCAGCAGGTATACGAAAGAAGCGTCCAATGGGCAAAAGCATTTACCGCCGCTGGCCTTAAAAAAGGCGATCGTGTTGCCATCCTGCTTCCTAATTCGGCTGAAAATGTATTCTTTGATCAAGGTGCATTACTGATAGGACTAGTGGTAGTTCCCTTGCACTTAATTGGAACCCCGGAGAATTCTGTCTATATCCTGAGGGACTCAGGCGCTAAATTACTGGTAGCGATGAACCAAGCACGCTGGAACGCCATACAAAAAGCAGCGGAACCAGATGGGTTACCGGATCTAGAGGATGTAGTGTTTATTGAGGAAGAGCGAGTCTCAAATAACGGAAAGCCAAAGTGCTACACCTTGCAGGAATTCCTAAAGCTTGGTGAAAGTGTTGAAGAATTGCCTCCCCTACCAACACCGGAAGATCTAGCTCTTCTTGTGTATACCTCGGGAACCACTGGTATGCCTAAAGGAGTGATGCTAACGCATAGGAATATCATGACCGATGTAAGCAGCGTCCTCTATAACATTGCCCCGGAACCTTGGGATGTATGGCTTTCCTTCTTACCTTTAAGCCACATGTTCGAAAGAACAACTTCCTACTACATTGGCCTAGGGATGGGTAACCACGTTTGGTTTAGCCGGGGGATTAATCGCATTCTCGATGACTTGAAAACCGTCAAGCCAACAATCATCACATCGGTTCCAAGAATTTACGAAAAAGTTTACGCAAAGATCCAGGAGCGCCTTAGAGATAAAAGTGCCATTGCCCAATTAATGTTCCTCGAGGCCGTAGATTCAGGTTGGAGACGCTTTGCAAAACAAAATAAACTTGAGGGAGAAGAACCTCCAAAGCTTCGGGACTCGTTGCTCAACTCATTATTTGAAAAGTTCGTCAGGAAAAATATTAAAGAGCAGTTTGGTGGTCGCCTCAGAGTAGCTGTAACAGGAGGAGCGGCTATCAACAATAAAGTTATTAAAACTTTCATTGGTCTTGGGCTTCCTATTTACCAAGGATATGGCCTAACTGAAACTTCACCTGTCCTTTCGGTCAATCCAATAGGAGCTAACCATCCAGATACTGTTGGTCCCATCTTCCCTGATATTGAAGCCAAGCTTTCCGATAAGGATGAATTGCTTATCCGTGGTCCACAGGTGATGAAAGGATACTGGAAGTTGCCGGAGGAAACTGCTAAGGTCATCGATAAGGATGGTTGGTTATCGACTGGCGATTTGGCTGATCTCTTGCCTGGAAGGTATTGTCGGATTAAAGGCAGGCTAAAAGAAATTATTGTTACTTCCAACGGTGAGAAAGTTCCGCCAGGAGATATAGAGCAAGCAATAGAACTTGATCCGTTGTTCCAGCAAGTCATGGTAGTCGGGGAAGGCAGACCTTTTGTCTCTGTTATCGTGGTTCTTGAACCAGAAGAATGGAAGAAATACGCACCCTCGCTGAATGTAAAACATAACGATATCCAAGCCTTAAATTCGAAACCGGTAAGGCAGGCATTATTAAAGAGGATTAGGGCTGCTTGTAAGGATGTTCCGCAATATGGCATTCCAAGAGCCATTTGGGTTTCGCAAGAACCCTGGACTATTGAGAATGGATTAATGACCCCGACTATGAAAATAAGACGCCATATCCTACAAAAACATTTAAGTAAGGAAATCGATAAGATTTACCAAGATTTTGGTAAATAGTTCCAAATCAAAGGAAATAAATTGACTGAAATGGCCACACAAGACTATTCGCAAATTCGCACTATCCCTGATATGCTTGAAAGGACAGTTGCGCTTTTTCCTGATCGGCCGGCCTATTCGGAGAGTAAAGGAAGTCCTACAGACTGGCGTACCGTTACCTGGAAGGAATTCAAAGACGAAGTCGACCGATGGAAAAAGGCTCTTGTGGCCTCTGGACTTATACCCGGGGACCATGTCGCCATCTTGTTGCCAAATTCAATCAACGCCGCTGTGGCTGACCAAGCAATTCTGGGTTCAGCCATGGTGCCTGTGCCCCTGCATTCAATTGACACTCCATCTTCGAGCGCTTACATCATTAACAACTCGGAAGCAAAGCTGCTAATAGTGCCAAAGACTTTGCGTTGGAACGCCATAACGAATGTCGAGCAGAATTTCCCGTTTCTGACTAAAGTTGTAGTTGTTGGCGACGATGTCATAGAAAACGCAGAAAAATCTCCAGTACCAGTGGTTACTCTAAAGGAATGGCTGGAAGCCGGAAAAGATACTCCTTTACCGACTGAAAAAACTAAACCTGAAGATCTAGCCGCCATAGTCTATACATCTGGGACGACAGGCAAACCTAAAGGAGTAATGCTAACCCACGAAAATATTGTTGCGAATACCAAAGATTTCGAGAAAGCCGCGCAACTTGATGAAACTGATTCTTTCCTTTCCTATCTGCCCTTTTCCCATACTTTCGAAAGAATCTGTACATACTATGACGCCTTATTAATAGGAGCGCATGTGTGGTTTGCTCGGAACGTGGCAAAACTTGCCGAAGACCTCCAATTTATTAAACCTACGGTCTTCAATTCAGTGCCACGTGTATATGAACAGTTCTACCAAAAACTTCAATCAAAGAGGGTTAAAAAAGGAAACTTTTCCAAAGCGCTTGCCGACCATGCAGTCGCAATCGGATGGAGAAGATTTTGCCGCCAGAACGGCCTAGCGGTCCCCTCTTCTTCTTCCAGCTGGCTTGATCCTATCCTTTGGCCTATTCTTGAAAAAAGATATGCGCAACCAGTTAGGGATTTTTTTGGTGGCAGATTGAAATGGGGTGTAAGTGGAGGAGCCGCTCTTAATTTTGCTAACGGTACTTTCTTTTGCGGACTTGGCCTTCCAATTTTTCAAGGATATGGCCTGACTGAAACGACACCAGTTGTATGCGTAAATATAAGAGGCATGAATAATCCAATAACCTGCGGACTAGCTCTTGAACACGTTGAAGCCAGAATTGGTGAAAACAGCGAACTTCAAGTGCGTGGTCCTTCAGTAATGAAAGGCTATTGGAAGCTACCAGAAGAAACTGCAGCTGTGTTTACCGAGGATGGTTGGTTTAGAACTGGCGACCAAGCTGAAATTTCAGATGCAGGAGGTATTCGCATTAACGGTCTCATTAAGGAAATCATAGTTACTTCCTCAGGCGAAAAAATTTCTCCAAATGACCTTGAACTTGCAATTCTTGGTGATCCGCTCTTTGAGCAGATTATGACAGTCGGCGAAGGTAAACCCTATATCACTGCTTTAGCAGTGGTAAATGATGAAGAATTTGCCAAGTTAGCAAAACAGGTCGGTGCCGATCCGAACAATCCTTCTTCTTATGAAAGGCGAGATATTAGAATGCTTGCCCTTAAAAGGATAAGGAAAGCCGCAGCTACCTTTCCTCAGTATGGCGTACCTCGAAACGTATGGCTTTTAAAAGATCCTTGGACAGTTGATAACGGTTTACTCACCGTAACCTTGAAATTACGTAGGCGAATGATTAACCAACGATTCAAAGATCAAATAGAAAAGTTATATCAAACTCCTCAAGCTAATTACTAAAAGAAATTAAAAGATTTCTACCAATTCTTAATGAGCCTCTATGTAGGCTCTTTTTATCTTTAAATTTAGCTTATTTGAAACGCTAAATAGATTTAGCAGTTTTACCTAAAATTTAATTTTCAAGAAAAACGGCAGGAATTAGGGCACAACTTAGATGCTTTTTAAATCTTAATTTAATATCTTAGGCTCTAAATTAACTCGGAAGAGTTGAATAAAGCACTGGTTAGAATCTGCTAAGAGCTAAATTAAATGTTTCAAAATATGGCAACCTTAACGTTGTACCAATAAAATTTTTTTTTCATAAAAATAGTGGTTTAATAAAGCACTTAAAGATTGTCAATGAATTGTGCATTTTCAAGAAAGATGCACTCTTGGCTGCACCCCAATCAACAAAAACAACACTAACAACCATAGGAAAACCAAATTGACAGCCAACTCCAACCAAGGTGCTTCATCCTTGAAGACAGTGCCAGACTTGCTGGACAGATCAGTTGCATTATTCCCCGACAGGCCAGCTTATTCGGAATGCAAGGGCGACTTGAATAATTGGCGAACGCTGACCTGGAAAGAAGTCAAGACCGAAGTCGAAAAATGGTCAAAAGCTCTATCCGCTTCTGGTCTAAAGAAAGGAGATAACGTTGCGGTTCTACTCCCTAACTCAATTAATGCCGCATTAGCTGACCTATCGATTCTTTATTCTGGGATGACTCCTGTCCCTCTCCATGCTATCGACACTCCTGCATCTAGCGCCTACATCATTAACAATTCCGTTTCCAAGCTTCTAATAGTTCCAAAGACACTGCGATGGAATGCCATTCGATCTGCTTGCAAGGATTTTCCAAACCTTAAACAAGTGGTGGTAGTTGGCGATGATGTTATTGAAAATGCCGAGGATTCCCCTGTTCCCGTTACGCCTCTTAAAGAGTGGTTAAAGGCTGGCGAAAATGAACCGACACCGACAGATAGACCTACTGAAGAAGACCTCGCCGCAATTCTTTATACCTCAGGAACAACTGGAAGACCGAAAGGAGTGATGCTAACCCATACAAATATTGTTTCCAACGCTATGGGGATCGCTTCTGAATCGCAACTTGACGAAAAAGACGTTTTTCTATCGTTCCTACCTTTCTCGCATACTTTTGAGAGAAGTTGCACTTACTATCA
Source organism: Burkholderiales bacterium (assembly GCA_021205255.1). Classification (GTDB taxonomy): domain Bacteria; phylum Pseudomonadota; class Gammaproteobacteria; order Burkholderiales; family Burkholderiaceae_F; genus JAJPXW01. Next base: position 4,112 of record JAJPXW010000204.1, on the reverse strand, counting down.
TGCCCTCTCGATTGGTGCCGAAATGAAGTTTGTTCGCAATGCGACAACAGTCGCGGAGGATTTACAGTACGTCAAGCCTACTTGCTTTAATACGGTTCCTCGTGTTTATGAAATTCTCTACCAAAAGATACAGTCTGACCTTTCTAAAGAAAGTAAAACTACTCAGGCCCTAGCCAAGCTTGCTGTCCATATTGGTTGGCGCAAATTTTGCAAGAAAAACGGACTGGAAGTTGAACCATCAATATTTAGTTGGCTCGATCCACTGATTTGGCCTTATTTGGAGAAGAAATTTTCCAAACAAGCTAGAGATGCTCTTGGAGGAAATTTAAAGTATTCCTTAGTGGGAGGCGCAGCTCTCGGCCATGCGAATGGCACCTATTTCTGTGCTATGGGAATACCGGTTCTGCAAGGATTCGGTATGACTGAAACCTCTCCGGCGGTGACTCTCAATAAAAAATGGCTAAACGATCCCATTACCTGTGGCTCTCCGATTCCTCACGTTCAAATTCGCATTGGTGAGGATGATGAACTGCAAGTCAAAGGACCAAACGTCATGAAGGGGTACTGGAATTTGCCGGAAGCAACAGCAGCTGCCTTTACTGAAGATGGTTGGCTAAAAACTGGTGACCAGGCACATATCAATGACAGAAACCAGATACGGATAACAGGAAGAATTAAGGAAATTATCGTTACTTCGACTGGAGAAAAAATTCCACCCAACGACTTAGAAAATGCAATTCTGGGCGATCCGTTATTCGATCAAGTGATGGTCGTTGGCGAAGGAAGACCATTTGTTGTCGCACTTGCAGTCGTAAATCCTGATGAATTTGCAAAAGTCGCTAAGTCAGTTGGAGCTGACCCAAACGATCCGGCTACCTATGAAAGAAAGGATATAAGAAAAATAGCCCTTCAGAGAATAAAGAAAGCCGTTGCTTCTTTCCCGCAATATGGAATTCCGCGCAACGTTTGGTTGCTTAAAGACAATTGGACTCTAGACGATGGGTTATTAACAGTAACTTTGAAGAATCGAAGAGGTGAAATCGCCAAGCGCTATAAGGATCAGATCAATTATCTTTACCACTGCCCTCAATAACGAGAATAATCCAGATGAAGCAAAAGCCGGATTTCTTTCGATTTGCCGGCTTTTGTATTTCTTTAACTTTGTTTTTTCCTATTTGAGATTTGCGATTTGCTTTATTTGATCCAGAAACTTAATTTAGTCCTTGTTTTTCAGGCTAAGGATTTCGCATTTCTACTTACCCTTTTTAGACTTTTCTAGCTTATCAATTTTTTCCTTGTAGTTCATAAGCTGCTTTTCCATTTGAGTGAACTTTTCAATATAGTTGGCAAAGTCCTTTTCTAAAGCAGAAACTGAATTTGCATGGTGGTGTTTTTTGTGCTCGAATTTCTCAATCGCATGTTGCTGCTCGAGAAGTTTTTTCTCCAGGGCTGCTAATTTTTCTGCATAAGGGTCTACTTCGTTTTCAACTACGCCATAAGCGGCCATCTTTACGTGCTCTTTTGGATCATGGGAAGCCCGAATTCTTTCCTTGCGTCTAAGCTCTTTTTGAATATCGTCTTCCGTATGGGGGATTTCCGGCGCTCTATTAATAATTCTTGCTGGATTGCCTACCGCGGTGGAGTCAGGAGGAACTGGTTTAATTACTACTGCGTTACTTCCAATCCGGCAATTGTCCCCGACAGTAAACGAACCAAGAATTTTTGCGCCGGCACCAATAATACAGTTCCTACCGATCGTGGGATGGCGTTTGGCTCCTTCAGTCAGTAAAGTTCCACCTAGAGTTACACCGTGATAAATAGTACAGTCGTCACCGACTTCAGCCGTTTCCCCTATTACTACCCCCATTCCGTGGTCAATTAGGACCCTATTGCCAATTACTGCAGCTGGATGTATTTCTATACCAGTTGCAAAACGAGCAAATTGAGATATAAAACGGGCTGTAACTTTCCAATTCAATTTCCAAAGCTTATGTGCAAGACGATGCATCATGATTGCATGTAAGCCTGGATAACACAAAAAGACTTCCCATTTGGATTTAGCGGCAGGGTCTCTTTCGTATATCGAAGTAATGTCATCCCGAAGGGCGTCGAACATCGCAAATCTCTCTGAAAAGTCGATAAATAAAATCTATGAATATAACAAGCGGGCTATTTTACTTTCTTTCTGCCAATTCGACTTGATTTATTGAGGATAATGAATGAAAACACCCCTCTCAATATATCAATTTCAGTCTGCGTTAACGTCGCCCTTCCAAACATCCTTCTGAGCCTTGGCATCATAAGTTTGGGATTTGCTGGATCAAGCGCTCCGCATGCTATTAATGCCTCCTCAAGATGCACGTACATTTTTTCTATTGATTCAACGGTAGCCGGTGGATCGGATTCGAACATTCTGCACGCTGCTGTCAAGCCAGTGCCTCTTAAAGTCATTTGCGCCTGATAGGCGGTGACTTGCACTGCTTGGGCTAGATTAAGTGAACTGCATTTCGGATTGGCTGGTATTGAAGCGCATTGATGGCACATCATTACCTGTTCGTTTGTTAAACCATTGCGCTCGTTACCAAAAACAAACGCAACCTCAGTTTCCGGTTTTTCTTCCAGCAATGCTTTAGCTTCTTCACAGGCTTCCACAAGAGGAACAATTTTTGGACCGAATTCCCTACTGTATCCCGTCATGGCAAAGGCTAGATTGACTCCTTCCAATGCTGTTTCTAAAGAATCCGTCATGATTGAAGATTCCAATATGTGTAAGGAATTCGTGCTGTAGGCTATTGCGTCATGATGGCTCTTGTAATCCTTTAAATAGGGGCATGCAAGGTACAGTCGGTCAAATCCCATCGTTTCAATTGCTCGAGCTGACGCGCCTATATTTCCAGGATGTTTAGTGTCAACTAAAACAAAACGAATGCGAGCACTATGAGGCACAAAGGACATTGTGAAATGGAACTGATAGGTACAATCCGCACATATTAATTGAGATAAAGGCTTTCTGCCCGTCTAAGAAAAAGAAGGTTTCCAAATGCCATTCAAAAAGTTTTCCAAAAATGACAGCGCCTCCGAAAAACGTACAACTGTTAGAAGAACTAAATCGCCAGTTAAAAGAATTAGCAAGGAAGACACTGAAGAGAAAAGCACTGATCAAAAAAGGGTGCTTCCGATGGCGACGGCACCCATGTATAACGATGGGATGCTTAATATCGCTATTAAAGCCGCTCGGGAAGCCGCAAAAATACAACTCCGGGCTTTTTACCGCGGTGCAAAAATAGAAATTAGCGAAAAGTCCAGCGGAGACTTCGTTACAGATGTAGACAAGGCTTCGGAAGCCGCTATTGTTCAAATAATTTCAGAGGCTTTTCCCGACCACAAGTTCTTAGGCGAGGAAACCGGTAGTACAGGTCAGGACGAAAGTGAATATCTATGGATCATTGACCCTATAGATGGCACTAAGAATTTTATTAATGGCATTGATCAGTTCTGCGTCTCAATTGCTTGTCAAAAAGGTAAGCATCTCTTACATGCCGTCGTCTTCAATCCAGTAAGGAATGAACTCTTTACTGCAACAAGAGGCAAAGGCGCTCTCCTTGATGGAAGGAGAATCCGCGTAAGCGGTGCTTCCATTCTTCGGCATTCACTAATCGGCACAGGCTTCCCGTTCCGCGAAGATGACGATTATTCTGGCTACCTCAAGATCATGGCGGAGATGATGCAGAAAACCGCAGGACTCAGAAGACCGGGTTCAGCGGCGCTCGACCTATGCTGGCTAGCCTGCGGCCGTTACGATGGCTTCTGGGAAAAAGGAATCAAAATTTGGGATATTGCAGCTGGAGCTCTTATTGCGCAAGAAGCAGGTGCGTTGCTGACTGACTTCTCCGGCGAAACCGATTTCCTCACTAAAGGAGAAATTATTGGAGCTACTCCTAGAATATTCCCGCAAATGCTCAGCATAATCCTTAAAGCGACGGGAAAGTAACGGCTTTTTCCTATTAGTCCATCTAGGCGTCTTTCGTTAAAATAGCCGGAAAAAGAACGGACTTAAAGAGTCCGTTGGATATTTCTGCATCCTTAATGAGATGGAAAGCGCTGAAGTGAAT